>NZ_JBUYSY010000013.1:0-85559 GCF_055231795.1 Flavobacterium riviphilum | reverse complement strand
CATACCAGCGGGGGTTGAAAATGGGCAAATTATCAAAATTCTGGGACAAGGTGGAATGGGGATCAACGGCGGACCAAATGGTGATTTATACCTCACGTTTCATATCAACAATCACCCAGTTTTTAAAAGAGATCATCAAAACTTATATTCCACTTCCAACATTGATTTGTACACCGCAATTCTTGGTGGTGAGGTTATGGTGACAACTTTTGATGGAAAAGCAAAAGTAACCATCAAACCAGGCACCCAAAATGGAACTAAAGTTAAACTAAAAGGGAAAGGTTTTCCGGTGTATAAAAAGGAAGGAGAATTTGGCGATTTATTTGTTACCATTAATGTGCTTTTGCCTACACAATTAACTCCGAAAGAAAAAGAATTATTTTCAACTTTAGCCAAGCTAAAAATGCAACAGTAGTAGGTTTTCAATTTAATAATTTTAAAAATGAATATAGAAAATTGGATTTTATTGCAAAACCTTGGTAAACATTACCAATTAGAGCTTAATTTTTTCTTACAACTTCAAGATTTGGGGTTAATTGAAATAGAAATAATTGAGCAGGATCAGTATATTCATGAATCCCATTTATTGGAATTGGAACGCATCATTCGTTTACATCATGAGTTTGAGTTAAATCCTGAAGGCTTAGACATTATCATACATCTTTTACAAAAAATAGAAAAATTGCAAAAAGAGTTGCTGTACACTCAGAACAAATTGCGCAGATATGAAAGTTAAATCCGCGCAACATTTTGACCATACCAGATAGATAATCAATACTTTATCCTTATATTTGAGTAGAATTCTTCTACAAAAATTCTAAATTAGGATGCAAAGTATTTATAAAATCATAGCGCTACTTAAAAGCTTTTTATACGAAATTGGCGATTTATCCCAATTTGCCTCTCGCTTTTTCAAGGAATCAATCAAAAAACCATTTGAATTTAAAGAATTTCTCAGACAATGTTATAATATGGGGAATCGTTCATTGCTTTTAGTTGGAGTTACAGGTTTCATCATCGGTCTTGTTTTTACTCTTCAATCAAGACCAACATTAGAACAATTTGGTGCTACATCTTGGATTCCTGCAATGGTTAGCGTTTCTATAATTAGAGAAATTGGTCCCATAATTACTGCATTAATTTGTGCTGGAAGAATTGGTTCCGGAATTGGTGCTGAATTAGGTTCTATGCGAGTGACAGAACAAATAGACGCTATGGAAGTATCAGGAACAAATCCATTTAAATACTTAGTCGTCACACGGATTTTAGCCACCACATTAATGTTGCCCATATTAATCTTTATTGGTGATGCCGTTGGACTCCTAGGTTCCTTTTTGGTAGAAAATATAAAAGGCGATGTTTCCTTGTTGCTATATCTAACACAAGTCTTTAATCATTTAGAATTTATTGATGTATTACCGGCCACGGTCAAATCCTTTTTCTTTGGGTTTGCCATAGGATTGGTAGGCTGTTTTAAAGGATATTATTGCAAAAAAGGTACTGCTGGCGTAGGGCTAGCCGCCAATTCGGCTGTGGTATTTTCATCGATGTTGTTGTTTATCATCGACTTCATCGCTGTATTTGTTTCCAATGTATTTTATGAATTATAATATTTAAATGTTGGGCCATGGATCAAAAACCTATTGTTGTTATCAAAGATTTGAAGAAAAGCTATGGAACTAATACGGTTTTGAACGGATTTAATCTTGAATTATATCAAGGTGAAAATCTAGTGGTAATGGGAAAATCTGGTTCAGGAAAATCCGTAATGATCAAATGTTTAATCGGATTAGAAGATGCCGATGAAGGAAGAATTGAGGTAATGAATCAAGATATTGGAAAACTTAAAGGTGAAGCGCTTGATGAATTGAGAACCGAAGTTGGATTTCTATTTCAAGGCAGTGCACTATATGATTCCATGTCGGTAAGAGAAAACCTTGAATTTCCCTTAAGAAGGCATACAAAAAAATTTGGGACACTAGAGGACACTACTCCCTTAGTCATGGAAGCATTAGAAAGCGTTGGTCTAGCCAATACCATCAACTTAATGCCCAATGAACTCTCAGGTGGCATGAAACGAAGAATAGCGTTGGCAAGAACATTAATTTTAAAACCCAAAATCATTCTTTATGACGAACCAACTACCGGGCTTGACCCTATAACGTCTAAAGAAATTTTACTATTAATGATTTCTGTTCAAAAAAAATACAACACCTCGGCAATTATCATTACTCATGATGTAGATTGTGCCCGTATGATAGCCAACCGTATGATATTATTAATTGATGGAATCAATTATATTGAAGGGACCTTTCAAGAATTATCTTCTTCAAAAGACCCGAAAGTACAAGCATTCTTTAAATAAATAAGCCATGGAAAAATCAGAATCAGAAAAAATAAAACTGGGCCTATTAGTGCTCACCGGGTTGACACTTTTTGTTATGGCTATCTACTTTATTGGCAACAAACAGAAGATGTTTGGAAACACAGAACACATTACTGCAGTTTTTAGCAATGTTAACGGCTTACAACTTGGAGACAATGTTCGATATTCTGGCATCAACATTGGTACTGTTAGAGGAATTGAAATGATAAATGACACAACTATCAATGTAGACTTATTAATAGACCAATCCATGTTGCCTCATATTAAGAAAAATGCAATGGCTAGTATTGGTTCTGATGGTCTAGTAGGTAGCAAAGTAATAAACATAAGTCCTGGAAAAGGAAATTTTCCGGCACTAGAAAAAGGCGACATCATACAATCTGTTGCGTTTATAAGAACAGATGATATGATGAATACCCTAAATGTAACAAACAAGAACGCTGCCTTGTTAACCACTGATTTACTCAAAATCACTAAAGAAATCAACCAAGGAAAAGGCTCCATTGGCACCTTATTACATGATACCCTAATGGCCTCCAATATGAAACAAACGCTGCAGCATCTCAACACCACTAGCAAAGGCACACAAGAACTTGTTTTTAGTCTTAACAAAACCGTTAAATCCTTAGAAAATAAAAACAACCTCATCGGATTAATCAATGACCCTATAACTTCACAAAAAGTAAAATCTATTATTTCGAATTTAGAAAAATCAAGTCAAGAAATTCAACAAGTAATAACCAACCTAAACGGAACCATCTCCAATGCAAAAAATGGCAAGGGTGCAATCAATTATTTGTCTAACGACCCCCAATTGGTAAAAAAAATAGATTCTACTATCACCAACATCAACCAAGCAAGTTTGTTATTAAATCAAGATCTAGAAGCCTTAAAACATAGTTTTTTGTTACGAGGCTACTTTAAAAAGCAAAAAAAGGCCGAAATAAAGCATTAAATATCAGTTCACAATCGTTTATTATTCACTAAAAAAACAATCAAAAACTGATACTCCAATATAAAAGCAAGTGTTATTTATAATGGAAAAAAATTATCAAAACTAAAACGTTTTAGTTTATTTTATAAGGCTTTACGAGCCAAAATCACCATTTTTTTTAGAAATTCTTAATAATAAACCGATTTGCTTTTAGTAAATTTGAGGAATTAATATTTACATAAAGTTCGTTGTTTTCTTTTCAAATTTGTTTTTGAAATGACTTTCATACTCAACATGGATATTTCATTTTCTAAAGAAATCAACTCACTTTATAAACTATGTTGAAAAAAAATACATATGGACACAAAAAATTCCCCATTCCAAAAAATCTTTGAGGATAGAAAATTCATTATTGATTGTTACACCGAAATGTTAACTCGCATTAATGAAGATGAAATTGTTGCACTGATAAACAACACATCAAATGGTCTTGAATTAAAAGATAAAGAGTTAAACAGCGACAAAACTATTCAATCATTAAGCATTTACTTTCAATTAATTACTTTGGTTGAAGAAAATGCCGCCACCCAATACCGCAGAAAATTAGAAAGTCAGGATAAAATGACTCACATTAGAGGTTCTTGGGCAGAAACCTTCAGCATATGGAAAAATGCTAAAATCGATGAAGAGGAAATGCTTAAAGCCATTTCAGAAACTACTGTTTTACCTGTACTTACCGCCCATCCAACGGAAGCAAAACGTGTAACTGTTATTGAAATACACCGCGAATTGTATTTGCTTTTAGTTCAAAAAGAAAATACCTCTTTAAGCAAAATTGAGCAAAATAATATCAGAGAAAAAATTGTAAACCTCATTGAGAGATGGTGGCGTACTGGCGAAATTTATCTTGAAAAACCAGACATTAAAGATGAAAGAGCCAATGCTTTGTATTATTTAAGTAAAGTATTCCCAGAAGTACTACAAAAAAGTGACCAAGAAATTAAAAGTTCATGGACTGAATTGGGATTAAATAGAGAAAAAATCAACAACCCTGATCATTTCCCTAAATACAATTTTGGAAGCTGGGTAGGTGGAGATCGCGATGGACATCCTTTTGTTACTCCTTCCATTACAAAAGAAACCCTATTAATTCACAGAAAAACTGCCCTTGATCTTATTAAAGAAGGTTTAGTAAATTTAGCCAAAAAGTTATCAATTTCAGCTATTTCTAACCCAGTGCCCTACGCATTAACAGAGGCTATTGAAAACAAAGTAAAAGCCCTAGGAAAAGCTGGACAAGAAGCAGTTCAACGCAACCAATACGAACCTTGGAGACAATATGTCAACTTGATGTTGTGTGAATTAGAAAACACCATTACAGGTAATATAGCCGAATCTACCTTCTATTACAAATCCAGCAGAGAACTACAAAATGATTTAAAACTTTTAAGAGAAGTTTTGATTCAACATGGTTTGAAAGGATTTGCATTCGATTTATTATTCCCAATTGAAAGAACCGTACAATGCTTTGGTTTTCACTTAGCCAAACTGGATGTAAGACAAAACAGTACCTTCCATGACAAGGCCGTTTCTCAAATTTTGAAATCTATTGGAAGAGAAGATTATGATTTTGAAAATTGGTCTGAAGAAAAACGTGTAGCTTGTTTGAACGAACTTTTAGAAAACAATGCCATCATAACAGACGTTACTGTATCATATGGTCCAGAAGCCGATAATGTTTTAGATTGCTATCGAGTAGTAAGACAACACATCAATCAATTTGGGGCTGACGGAATTGGTTCTTTCATCATCAGTATGACCCGAAATTTGAGCGATTTATTAGTGGCTTATTTCTTAATGAGAGAAACCCAATTACTCAATACTAGCATTAAAGTTGTCCCATTATTAGAAACCATCGAAGATCTTCATAATGGCCCTGAAATTCTTGACTTATTTTTAAACCACCCTATTACCAAACAACGTGGGCAAAAATTGATTAAAAAACAAGAAGTTATGCTAGGTTATAGCGATAGTAACAAAGACGGCGGAACTATTGCTAGTAAATGGAACCTCTTTAAAGCAGAAACCGAACTCTCTGAAGTAGGCAGAAAAAACAATGTTGAAATATACTATTTCCACGGAACGGGAGGTACTATCAGTAGAGGAGGCGGTAAATACCACCGCTTTTTAGAAAGTATGCCAGAAAACACTGTAAGTGGAACAATTAAAATTACAGTACAAGGAGAATCGGTTGCGCAACTATTTGGAAATCCAATGACGGCAAAATACAATTTAAATGCTTTGTCTTCAGGGGTAGCACGACATGTCATTAACAACAATAAAGGCACAAGTTCTTTCAAAGCTCCTACCGCTACATTGGACTACTTGGCTCAAAAATCATTTGAACATTACAGAGATTTGATTGATACTCCTGGTTTTATCAATTTCTACGGCAAAGCTACTTGTATTGACGTATTAGAAAAAAGCAAAATTGGTTCTAGACCAGCACGAAGAACAGGTACTCGAACATTGAACGACTTACGTGCTATTCCATGGGTATTCAGCTGGAACTTATCAAGAATTACACTTACTGGTTGGTATGGATTAGGAGCTGCCCTCAAAGCTTTAAAAGAGGAAAAACCTGCTGAATTCAATGAACTAAAAGCCATTGCAAACAGTTGGAGTTTTATTAAATACTTAATGATTCAAACCGAAACGAATCTTATTTTGTCTGATCTTGAAATCATGAAGCGTTATGCTGAATTAGATGAAGATAAAGCAGAAAAAGAATTGTTCATGAATAAAATCCTTACTGATTATCAAAACGGCTTCCAAATGATTGAAGAATTGTTTGACGAACCCGCTGCTAGCAGAAGAGACAATCAATATGATAATTTAAAATGGAGAAATGATAAATTAGTAACATTACACCATTTACATATTAAGTATTTAAGTTTATGGCGCACTATGGACGACGAAAACAGTCTTGAACGCGATAAAATCCTAAACAAACTACTTAGTTTGACCAATGCCATTTCTAGTGGATTGAAAAACACAGGTTGATTCTTATTCAATTGTAGAAGTAATTCATCATAAACCCAAAAAACTAACCTTGACTTCATTAAGTCAGGTTAGTTTTTTTTTTTACTATTTTAGTAAAAAACAAAAGTATGTCGTTAACAAAATCAATTGCTTCACGCCTAGATGAAGTATTATTAAGCGGAAAATGGATAGCTAATACCAATTTCAAGCACCAATTAAAAGATGTTACTTGGCAACAAGCAACTTTTCAAATTGACAACCTCAACACCATTGCTTTACTAACTTATCACATCAACTATTACATTTCAGGAATCTTAGAGGCAATAGAAACCAACGAACTAACCATTCGTGATCAATATAGTTTTAACTTACCTCCTATTTCTTCCAAAACAGCATGGGAAAATTTGGTGGAACAATTCCAATCCAATTCAGAAAAAATAATAGCAACCATTGAAAAAATGGAAGATTCAATATTAGAAAAACCATTTTTCGATGAAAAATATGGCAACTATGCGAGAAATTTCGAAGGGCTAATAGAACATGCTTATTATCATCTTGGTCAAATAAGCCTGCTCAAAAAAATGATTATCGAACAATCTCATGATTAATCATTAATAAAAAAACAATATCCTCTTATTAATTTCAAGAAACCAACCGTTTCACAATTTCTTGAACCGGCAATATGGCTTTTGTCTCTTCAATACTAGGGCCAGCAACCCAAACGGTTTTATAAGTTGCTTGTGTGGCGGCTTTTTCTGTTGCTCTCATCCCTATATAGAAACGTATCATTTTGACCCATTTTTTCAAACTTTTATTTTTATTCAGAACCGATTCTAACCAAGTTTGTTTTGTTCCAATTTTCTGAACATAAGGCGTATTAATTACCGTACAAGGCGTTCCAGAAATTCTTTCAGTCATTACTATATCCTTGGCACCATAATCGACACAGGCTTGTTTGTATTCTTGAGAAACTCCCGCTTCAAAGGAAGCTATAAACGGACTCCCAACAGAAACCCCAACTGCTCCGTGGCGCAACATTATATCCAATTCCGATTTTTTACTAACCCCTCCTGCAGAAATAACCGGCAATGACGTATTATCATTCAACAATTTAATCAATGCTTCCGGAGCAATATTGCCTCTATGACCACCTGCTAAATTATTTACTGCAATTAAAGCATCGGCACCTAAACTTTCAACTTTTTTCGCAAAGGCTAAATCGGTAACATCACAAAATACTTTAATTTGATGTTGGTGAGCTTTTTCGATGGTTTCTGCCGGTGACCCCAAAGAAGTAATGATAAAGTCAACACCTTCCTCACAGAGAATACGAAGTTGTTCTTTGTATTTGACATTCGATTTATTTACAATCAAATTATATCCAAAACTTCCACCAGGAACTTTATGTGTTTTCAACTCTTGAATGGACGCCTTTAACTCGTCCAGCGTTCGATAATTTAAAGCAGGAATACATACGGCAATGCCACTTTTCATTCCTTCAATTGCCATGGCTGTATTGGAAACTAGAAACATCGGTGCCATTATTACCGGATGGGTAATTTTCAAAAGTGATTGTAAATTTTCTTTCATAGTGTAAGTAGCTATATTTTGATTTTTGATACTATTTTGATGCCACAGACCTAACAACTAGCACCAAAAAAGGGTCTTTGAAATTCTTCTTCAAAAATTTCATTCCTTTAAAATCTTTTATTATTACTTCAAAAATAGTAAAAAGGTTCTTACTATTATGCATGCATAATAAATAGATTGCTAACAATGTAAAAACAAGCGAACTTAAACTAAGAAACATCCTACTATTTTATAATAAAGATTGTTTAAAAAAATTAACTTTTATTTATAGTTTTATGAAAAATATTAGTTTATTTGTTGCTTTAACAAAAGAGTTTACTAATCAAAACAACCTCTTTAAACACAATGTTTTATGAAAAAAAAATTACTATTCTTTTCGTTATTTATCTTAACTAGTGTTTGCAAAGCACAAACCATAACAGATTTTTTTGAACAAACCAATGAATTTCTAAAAAAGAATGTTACCGCTGAAGGTAAAGTGAATTACACTCAACTAAAGAAAAGTCCCGGTGAACTTATTTACATATTAGATAATATTTCAAAATTAAAAACGGATTTCAAAACCAAAGAAGAAGCAAAGGCTTTTTGGATTAATGCCTATAATTTATTAGTGATTCGTTCGGTAATAGAAAAAATGCCAATTGTTTCAGTTAACACTATTCCAGGTTTTTTTAATGAAAGATCATTTATTGTAGCCAAACAAGAACTCACCTTAGACGATATCGAAAATACAATTTTAAGGGAAATAATTGCCGATGCTGGTGTGCATTTTGTTCTTTGTAAAGGCACCAACGGAGACGCTCCGCTTCTTAATGCAGCTTACAATCCTGAAAAAGTAAACGAACAAATCAAACAACAGGCGCGTTTGTACATCAATAGCAAAGATTTCTATAAAATCTACAAAAACACCAACTCTATTGAACTTCCTAAAATGTTTGAAACCTACAAAAATGATTTTGTTACTGGATATTTTAACGAGATCGATTTTATAAACATTTTTCTTGAAAAGAAAGTTGATACCACTCAAAAAGTCATTACTAGAGCTTACGATTGGTCATTAAACAATCTTTAATTTAAGTCGCATAAAAAGAGAACAATCAAACCCCAAAACTATGGGCCGTTTGATTGTTTTTTTTTTGCCTTATTTTTTCCACCTAAAAGAAAACACACAACCTCCTTCTCATTTTTTTTATTGCTTAAAACCTAGTAGTTTTTACCCCAAAACAAAAAACACCACTTACCAATATAATATTGACAAGCAGTGTTTTGTATACACAAATAGTGCAAAAAAAAAAAAAAAAAAAAAATAGAATCAAATTAGAAAGAATAGGTTGTAGCAAACAATATATTCCCTGCCGAACCTGTTACACTTCCATTTTTCTTGGAAAAAATATCTTTTGAAGATGCATCTAACCTTACCTCTGGAATAAATGTAAAGTTCCCTTCTTTAAAATTTAAGGATAAGGTATTGGCCACAATCGAATTGTCTATTTCATTGTATTTTAACCCGTCTTGATCATCAAAATATTCTATTCGGTATGCCATGGATAACTTATCAGTAAATGCATAATTTGCATAACCTACCAAAGCAAACCATTTAGCACTATCAGAGGTGATATCATCTTTCAAACGAACAAGAGTCGCATTAAAGCCCAAACCAAACGCATCACTTACTTTTTTAGACACCACCAAATCATACTGACTGGTATCTACTACAGAAGTAGGATTACTGCTGCCAGAAGTATAATTAAAATATACCGCACCCGTCTCTCCTGTGTACGATACCTGCGCTAGAAAACTTTTTTGATCTGTTCCACTATCTAAAGCTGATTTAAAATCTGTTGGATTTGAGATTCCGGCCATCAATCCGAATTTTCCAATAGTATATTGTGCTTTGATTCCAGTATTAAAAAAGGGGCCATTAGTAAAAGCATAAGACATACTGTAATTTTTATTATCTACAGCATCCAAAAGCTCATACCCTACATGGGTACCAAAACTCCCTAAAATAACTTTGAATTTATCTGAAAATTCATAGGTAAAATTTAATTGCTTGATTAAAAAGGTGGCACCACGATTAATTGCCTTCTCATTATACGAAAACTCGGCCGCTCTGTTACCAAAACCCAAATCCACAAAAACAGAGGCCTTTCCAAACTTATGTGATGCTTCAATAGACGCCATACCTAGTTCAAAGGAATCACTAGAATTTGTGAAACTGGTTTTGTTGTTACTGGTTTTGTTGGCAAAATCATATTTGAAATACGCATCGGCCGATCCTGCAAAAGTAGTTGCCGGAGAGGCTGGCGTTTCTTGGGCTTGCACAATCATGGATTGAATAAAAAGGAAAACTATTAATTGTAATACATTATTTTTCATAAATTAAAACTTTGGTTAATGGAATAGTTCTTGAAATTAGGAAATAACAAAGTGCACTTTTAAGAAGAAATTTCCTTTTATTAACTTCTTTTGTTATTGACGAAATTATCATCTTTTTGTATAAAAACTCAAAAAAACGAACACTTTTTCCCTTTTTTATTGAAGAATTACGAAATCAGAAATCATTTGAAATAAATATGTTAATTTATCATTTTTCAGAAATTATTTTATCGATTTCACAACCATTTTAAAAGCAAAAACACACAAAAAATAATCTTACCCCCTTTTTAAAAGGAAGTTACTACTATATTTTTTACCATTAAACAATTTTCACCCTATTTTTTTAAAGGGGTGTTTATTTAAATTTACATTTTAATTAACACCCACCCCCTATATAACACAAACAAAATATTTCACAGTAAAAAATTCAACATACAGTTTGTTAAAATTGTTCATAATACTTTTCTACCTCAATGTCCTTGGAAACTCTAAAATTTTCTGTATACATTTACAAGTATGAAGAAGACGCTAAAAGGCATAATAATAACACAGTGATTTCCTCCGCTTTTAATAATAAAAAATTACATTACCCAACAGAAACTATACAATTAATTAGAAGTTTAAAAATCCTTTATAAAAAACACATGTAGATTACGATATGCGATACTTTTCTCGAGCTCTTTAAAAGAAAAACATATCAAACAATAGAATACTTATTTTTTATTTCTTTGCACAGTGTTGAGTGATTTAGAGAAGAAAAAACCATACAATAGCAAAAACGCAGTACCTTTTTCATAAAAAAACTTTAAAAAAATAGAAGTTTAAAAAAAAACATCAAACTTTTTAGTTTTTTTACAAAACATTATTTTGCCACTGCTCAAAAAATCGAAACACAAAACTGACTAATTAGACAAATACAACCAAATTACATCTATTCTAAAACACCAATAAGAATCTTTTCTACAAACAAACACAAAAATTATGAGTGATTTTTATCAAAAAATAATAGACAACAACAAAGACTGGGTCGAAAAAATGATTGCCGATGATGCCGAATATTTCAAAGACTTAGCCAAAGGTCAAAATCCTCCTCTATTATGGATAGGCTGTGCCGATAGTCGTGTGCCAGCCAATGAAATTATCGGAGCCAAACCTGGTGAAGTTTTTGTACACCGAAATATTGCCAACATGGTAGTTCATACCGACATGAACATGCTAAGTGTGCTTGATTATGCTGTAAACATACTTAAAGTCCAACACGTAATTGTTTGTGGGCATTATGGATGTGGGGGAATCAAAGCCGCTATGAGCAACAATTCTTTTGGATTGATTGACAATTGGATACGCCACATAAAAGATATTTATCGTTTTCACAAAGACTATTTAGATTCATTCGAGGATAAAGAAGAACGATTCAATGCCTTTGTCGAAGTTAACATCAAAGAACAAGTCTATGATTTAGCCAAAACATCTATTGTTCAAAATGCTTGGAGAAATGGGCAAGATCTAACGGTACATGGATGGGTTTATGGATTAAATTCTGGATACATCACTGACCTACAAGTCAACATCAAATCAAACAGCGAATTAAACGAAGTTTATCAACTCAAATTTTAACAAGCTATAATCATTACAAACAAAAAGAGGTACAATAAACATATGTACCTCTTTTTTATATGTAAAAAATTGTATTAGTCAAATAAAAAGTTTATTTTTATTTCAACAACATCAAAATCAACTAGTTATGATACGAAAAGCTACTTTAGAAGATTTAGATGCATTGACTGTAATGTTCAACCAATATCTTTTGTTTTACAAAAAGACAGCTGATATAGACGAGCAAAAGAAATATCTATATGAACGCTTAAGCAATCAAGAAGCTGTTGTGTTTTTAGCATTTGATTCTCACCATACACCGGTTGGTTTCGCCTTACTGTATATTACGTTCTCTTCTTTATTACTGAATAAGATTGTGATTCTGAATGATCTATTTGTCGATAGTACCATTCGAAAAAATGGATTTGCCAAAAAACTAATTGAAGAAACAAAAAACTATGCAAGAGAGATAAATTCTCCCATTATTCGATTAAGAACAGCAAAAAACAATTTTACTGCTCAAGCTTTATATCAAAAAATGGGATTTGCACGAGATGAACATTTATACGGCTATGATTTGACGTTAAAAAACAATCAATAACACCCATTTTAAAAAAGCAATTGTTATTTCATTTTCTCTAAAATGTAATTAGAAGCCAATTTCCCTTCGATTGCATTACCTTTAGCATCTAGTTGTATCAAATAATTTTCGCCAACTTTATACTTAAATGAATCGCCAATGGAATGATTCAGTTGAATTACTGATCCGGTTTCATCCCAAGAGAACACTCCTTTAGCCTCTTTCACTTTTGAGGTATTTTTTCCTAAATAGTTGGTTTTTAACACATATGTTTTGTCTTTCTTTAGAGTCAACTCGGTATCAACACCTTTACAATCCTCACAAGGCAAAATCCCTTTATAAGTACCATCCCAATCCAAGGAAGTTTCTGAATTGTCATGAATAGCTAATGTATCCAAAGGCACACCTGCTACTGAATCAGCTTGGATTTCAACCAAATTACTAGAATCCTCTGTTGATTTATGCTGGCATCCAATACTCAGAAACCCCATCAAACCAATAATAAAAAAAAGACTGCGCATCTCAATATGGTTTTACTTAGTATCTATAGGAAAAATTGACCCCGTATAGGATATCGCATTCCTATTGTTACTATTAATTACTAAATTGGCTGTACCGTTAACATAGACCGTTAATTGAATTTTGTAGCTATCATTTAACCCTTTAACATTGGTTTTGATAACATATTCCTTTTTCTTCTTCACCTGTGAATAATTCTCGGCTGCTCCTTCAAACTTCAAACCTCCCCCGCTTCCATAAGGCAAACTTCCTGTAACTCTTCCAAAATAAGGCATATCACAAAAAACAGAATCTTTTGTAAACTTTATAAAATTGGGATTGGTAATCAATTCTATACTGTGATAACCTAAAGGAAAAGCACGATCTGCTTTGTACACAAACTCTTTTCCAGCAACAAGCGCTTCAATCTGCTGTGCTTTTTGTTGTTTTTGAATAGCTCTTCGTTCACTTTTAGGCTTTTCCTGACTGTAACCGATAAAAAAACCTAAAAATAAAGCCCATAAAACACTTTTCTTAATAAGTTTTCGCATGACATTTCTATTAATGTTATTTTTTGATAAAACGCATCAACACGACTCCATTTCCAGAAAGAGACAACTCTTTGCCATTATCAGCTATGGCATAACTATCAATTTTCTCCAACATTTTCATATATATGGCCTCGCCATCTCCAGGACAAGCCATTAAAGAAACCGCCATTTTTGAATCGACAAATGAAATTGAAGAGCCTTTTACATGTAAGGTCCCGTTGTATACATTACAACTGTTTTTACCAAAAACTTTATGGCCTTCGGTATCAAAATTGATAGTAGGTTTTTGGTCCGGATACAAGCCTTGGAAAGCAATTCGAGGACCACTAATATAATTAAGCTCCCATTCGCCGTTTAATTTCGCCGATGTGTTTACGGTTTTTTTACTACTATTACAGGCTGACATTATTAGAACTATACAAGTCGAAATCAAGCTAATTTTTTTCATATTAAATATATTTGGGATTAAAAAAACAATGATACCATTCAAAATGAGGATCGTTTTAAATCAATACAATTTAAGAACACCATCATTTCGTTGGTTTGTTGTTATAAAATTACTAAAATCATACCAAAGAAATGATTTCGCATCGTTTTTTAATTAATTTTAATATCGATTTAAGAAATAAAACGAATACATAATGAAAATATTAGGAATTGGTTCAAGAATTGAACACGAAAAACTAGGCAAAGGCGTAATAACAAATGTAACATCTACACATTATTGGATCACTTTTATAGATTCAGGTCTTGAAACTATAGCATTGGATGATCCTATCACAATAATCGAAGCTACCGAAAATGAAGTGGACACAATTAGTTTTTATGAAGTTGAAACTACTTTGAAAAAAATGCTGCAAAAATGGTCCGATATAACCGAAATCGTTCCAATTGCAGATAAATGGAAAGGCGGTAAAATGATTTTAGAACCCGGACAAGCGGGAATGGCTTCAAAAGAAATTCCAATAGATACTTTCTTTCATAAAATCATCATGCTAAGAGACCGATTACGTGTTATGGAGCAAAAAATCAATTCGAGTAAATTAGAAGAAATTGAAAAAATTGAACTTCAACAATATTTAACCCGAATTTATGGAACTTTAACTACCTTTAATGTGTTATTTAAATCTACTTCCCATAATTTTGTTGGAGAAAAATCAAAATAAAATCCAAAAAATAGATTCTACTGTAAGATCTCTTTTAAATAAAAACTCATTTTTAAACAGTCATAAATAACTAAAACAAGTATAGTGTACCGTTCTTAAAACCATATCTTATGAAAAACACTCCAAGCCGCCGAGAATTCATCAAAAAATCAGGATTATTTTCCACCGGAATTTTTATTGGCAACTCCCTATTCAATTTCAGTTTTGCAAACCCAAAAATCGAAAATGAAACACTAAAAGAAGAAAAGAACGTTTTAAATCAAGAAAATTTTACCTTACCCAAACTTTCCTATGCTTATGACGCTCTTGAGCCACATATTGATAAGTTAACTATGGAAATTCACCACACCAAGCACCACCAAGCGTATGTTAACAATCTCAATAAAGCGTTAGAAACGCTTGAAAAGTCATTACTCGAGAAAGCAACTAGTTTGAATTCTATATTTCAAAACATGAATCAATTTCCCGAAGCCGTTAGAAATAACGGAGGCGGACATTACAATCATTCCCTGTTTTGGACGTTAATGAAACCAAATGGAGGAGGACAACCCAAAGGAAAATTGGGCGAGGCCATAGTGAATACTTTTGGCTCATTCGAAGCATTCAAAAAAGAATTTGCAGATGCTGCTAGCAAAAGATTTGGTTCGGGCTGGGCATGGTTAGTCTTATCCAATGGTAAACTAGTTATCACTTCCACTCCAAATCAAGACAACCCTCTTATGAACTTACCGACTATTGTATCAAAAGGGAAACCAATTTTAGCACTTGATGTATGGGAACATGCCTATTACTTAAAAAATCAAAATCGACGAGCGGATTATATTGCTTCATTTTGGAATGTAGTCAACTGGGACACAGCCGAAAGCTTGTTCGCTTCATAAACCATTAATGTCTACAAACTCATAGACTTTAATACGAATAGTAAAGTAGTATAAGTCTATGAGTTTGATTTATCTGTCTCAATTTTCATAGTATTTTGATAAACAAAAAACAAAAAACTTTAAATTGAAATAACATTGTTTTTTTCAAATAGTCTAGATTTGCATTTTATTTCTACTATGATTAACCCTTCAATTCCAGGTTGGATAGACAAATTTTTTATTGAGCAACCTTTTTCTGAGCAAATTAGCTCCGAGAACTCAACTTCTTTTTATCTCAAGACAAGAAAAACTGGATTTATATTTGGCCACATCATAGATTTCAACACGCCGCTTCCTATTGATAGTAGCAAATGGTTTAAAGAAGAAATTTCAAAAGTAGCTTTATTAAACACTCTATTTCAGGTATACTGTCTCACTGAAAAAAATCCTTCCGCTTCAGATTTCATTAGTAAAACATTAGATTTTTACGACCAAATGAGTCCTCAAGGATTTAATTTTTTTAAAAAAATATTACCCAAAAACAAAAAATCAATATCGTTAGAAGGTATTATTGACGAAAGAGTACAAACTAATGATGGAATTATTAATAAAAACTTCTCACATCTAGTAACCAACGCCTTGTTGTTTATAGACGTTTTGGCTTTTAATCAATTCCTTAAACAAGGGGAATTACCAGAGAAATACTTAAAAAAAATTGAAGAGACTGTAGTAAATATAGTAGCCTTAGCACTTAAAACTAAAACCAATAAAACACAATACGACAATTTACTAATCAAATTATTTGAGGCATCGGTACGGTATACAAAGTTTTCCAAAAAAGTCAATTTGTCTTTAGATTTGTTACAATTGGATTATTTTACAGATGATTTAGAAAAAAAATACCTAATTGACATAGCTGGAATGGCACTTTGGAGTGATGAGAAAATCGAAAAAGAAGAAGCCTACTTCTTGTATGCTCTGGGAGAAATTTTAAACGAAGACGATCATTTTGTTACCAATTCTATAATAGAAATTGACCGGTTTATCGCGAAACATAAAAAAGAAATTCCATACTTCAACTATTCTAATCCTGTAAAACACTTTTATGATCAAACCACTGAAAGTGTTACAACATTACTCACTCGAAATAAAAATAGACTGGTAAAAGAAATTCTGGAAAGCAAAGAATTAATGATTCTTTTGGCGCGATCTACTCGCAGAGAATTAGACGAAAAAGAGAAGAAAAAAATCAGAAAACAGATTTTAGATATCTGCAAAACAATTCCTTCGTTGACTATTTTCTTATTACCTGGAGGAAGTTTACTATTACCAATTTTAATAAAATTCATTCCTACCCTTTTACCATCATCATTTAATGAAAACCTTGACCATGATGATTAAAAAAAACCGGAATTTACAGAATTCCGGTTTTTCTTTCAGTTGTAAGGATTATGACAACCAAGCTTGCATCATCCAAATTGTTTTTTCTTGTTCAACGATAAAATCGCTCATCATAGAAGTTGTCCCTTCATCGTTACTTTCAGCAGCGTGAGACAATATTCTTCTCTCAATTACCAACAAATTAGACAAGGCATTTACAATTAACTGAATGGCTTTTTCGTCATTAGATACATTTTTACCTATCTCTAAATGATTGTGTTGCAAGTAATCTTCAAAAGTATGCAAAGGGGTACCTCCCAACGTTAAAACGCGTTCTGCAATTAAATCAATTTTTACTTGAGAATCGTTATATAATTCTTCAAATTTGAGGTGCAAATCAAAGAAACGTTTCCCTCTGATGTTCCAATGCATTCCACGCAAATTTTGATAATATATTTGAAAATTAGACAACAAAACATTCAATTCATTTACCGTTTTTTCAGTCTCAACAACTGACAATCCAATTGTGTTTAATTCCATTTGTATCTGTATTTAGGATGAAATGCAAATTTACCGAATTATTTAAAAAGAAACTCCCATAAATTAAATTGATTGTTTTTATATTTACATCAAATAAAAATATATAATGACAATTACACAGCTTAAATATGTTTTAGCAGTTGCTGAACACAAAAATTTTACCCTCGCGGCCGAAAAATGTTATGTTACTCAACCTACTTTGAGTATGCAAATTCAAAAGATTGAAGAAGAATTAAATATTCAAATTTTTGACAGAAGTAAAAAACCAATCCAACTTACTGATATTGGACAAAAAATAGTTAATCAAGCAAAAAATATTGTAAACGAAGCCGATCGTATACAAGACATTGTAGAACAACAAAAAGGATACATTGGTGGCGAATTCAAACTAGGTATAATTCCAACAATCATGCCTACTTTACTACCTATGTTTTTGAATAATTTCATTAAAAAATACCCAAAAATTCGATTAATCATCGAAGAACTCAATACCGCTGAAATTATTTCTAAACTTAATAATGGTCACTTGGATGCTGCAATTGCTGCTACACCATTAGAAGAAGAAAAAATCAAAGAAATCCCTTTATATTACGAACCTTTTGTTGCTTATATCCCCGAAGGTCACCAACATTTTTCTAAAAAGGAAATTAAAATTGAAGATTTGAATATCGACGAAATCCTTTTACTTCAAGACGGACATTGTTTTAGAGATGGTATATTGAATTTATGTAAAAATCGTTCATCCAAAGATGGTAATCCATTTACCATTGAAAGTGGCAGTTTTGAAACATTAATCAAACTGGCCGATGAAGGGCTAGGCACTACTTTGCTACCCTATTTGCACACCCTCGATTTAAAAGAAAAAGACAAGACAAAACTCAAACATTTCGAAGAGCCGAAACCTGCAAGAGAAATTAGCTTAATATATCCAAAAAACGAATTAAAAATTCAAATTATAGAAGCGTTACGTACTACCATTGCTGGGGTAATAAAAGGCGCTATAGTTTTTCATAATGTAGAGATTATAAGCCCATTACAAAAAAAATAACAACAAAAAAGAGGAACCAATTGGTTCCTCTTTCTATTTTTCAACTATAAGTAAACAGTGTTTTAGCTCGGGTTTTGAATCTGTAAAATCGAATAACCATTCTTTTAATTGTTCTAATTCGTATGGCAATAAAGTTCGAATGGCTTTCTCTAATTCTTTACAAAATAAAATAGGATCAAAACTCACTCTTTCAAGGACCGATTTGGTATAATCAAACATTATTTTAGACATAGTAAAATAAGATTTTGGGGTTATCTTGGAGTAAATTTAAAAAGATAATTTTAAAAAACTACCATAATTAACTTATATTTATTTGTTTCTTCACATAACGAAACCCACTTTAACATCGTTTTCGTAGGGTTTTCAAGGAGTTGCTTTAGTTGCACGAAACATTTCTCTTTTACCAGGCGGACCAGGTAATTTTTCCACTTTAAATCCTGCTTCAATCATACTTCTTTTGATGACTCCCCTAGCTGCATAGGTTACCAAAACGCCATTCTTTTTGAGTGCCTTATACATTTTTTGAAAGATAGAAGTGCTCCATAAATCGGGTTGCACCCTATATCCAAAGGCATCAAAATATATTAAATTGTATTGATTGACATCGGTAATTTCTTGAAAAAACTGTCTCCGCTTGGTTAATGTAAAATAATCGGATAATGAAACCTTGTCCTCCCAAGCACAAGTATGCATCGTTTGAAAAACATCTTTAAACATCGGAGCTTTTAATTCCTCTACATAATTCATCTTGCTCACTTCCTCAAATGCTACTGGATAAGCTTCAACACCAACATAAGAAATATCTTGTTTTCGCTCTTGGGCTTCCAAAAAAGTAATAAATGCATTAAGACCTGTCCCGAAACCAATCTCTAAAATTGAAATCGGTGCACTATCAAATAAAGTAAATCCATTTTTTATAAACACATGTTTGGCTTCTTGTATTGCACCATGTTTGGAATGATAACATTCGTCCCAATCTTCAATTTGGATAGTAGTAGAGCCGTCGGAAGTAGTTAAAATAGTTCGTTTCAAAACATCAAATTATTGATTTTACAGGCATCTATACCCATGAATATTACAAATTTAGGGAATACTTAAATTGCTTAATAAAAAAATAAGTAGAAATAATTGTATTTTTCCTATAAAAAAGCAGTATTCAAAACCTATTTTTGAAAAATAGATAAATCTCATATTTTCATCACAACTATTAGTTTTTTCTCATCAATAATAGGCTTTTTTATTTAATTTTGTAAAAATTAAAAAAGTGGGAACTTTCGAAGTTTTCACCGTTTTTTTTCTATTAAATTTAAAAAAAATCACCAATTATCATGAGTACAGCTCTATCTGCAATTTCTATAACAAAAGCCACTACTTCAAAAATTAATGATGTAGATTTTGATCATTTAAATTTTGGTGCTGTTTTTACGGATCACTTAATGGAATGTGATTATAAAAATGGACAATGGCAACAACCAATTATAAAACCTTATCAGCCATTTTTACTAGATCCTTCTGCAAAAGTTTTTCATTATGGTCAAGCCATTTTTGAGGGAATGAAAGCCTACAAAGATGAAAACAATGAATTATGGCTTTTTAGACCTGATGAAAATTTCAAGCGCTTTAACAATTCAGCTATTCGTATGGCAATGCCCGAAATCCCAGAAGAAATCTTCATGAATGGGCTAAAAGAATTATTAAAACTTGATGAAGCATGGGTAAAAAAAGGAATTGGTAATACCATGTATATTCGTCCGTTTATGATTGCTACTGGAGATGGTGTAGTAGCCAATCCTTCTAGCGAGTATAAATTCATGATTATTCTATCTCCTGCAAAATCTTATTATTCTGGTGAAGTAAAAGTATTAATCGCAGAACACTATAGTAGAGCGGCAAATGGAGGAATTGGTGCTGCCAAAGCAGCGGGTAATTATGCCGCACAGTTTTACCCAACCAATTTAGCTAACAAAGAAGGCTTTCAACAAGTAATATGGACAGATGACGCTACCCATACCAAACTAGAAGAAGCGGGTACAATGAACGTTTTTTTCCGTATTAATGACACTTTGTTAACCGCACCAGTTAGCGAAAGAATTTTAGATGGAGTGACAAGAAAAAGTTTGATTGACCTTGCAACCAAAGAAGGTATCCAAGTAGAAGTTCGCCCAGTTTTAGTAGATGAATTGGTAGATGCGGCTAAAAATGGTACCTTAAAAGAAATATTTGGCGCTGGAACAGCTGCAGTTGTTAATCCTATTAAAGGGTTTTCGTATAAAGAAACATACTATGAAATCCCAACAACTGAAAATTCATATGCTCAATTATTAAAAAGCAAGCTAACTAACATTCAACATAAAATCGACAACGACCCATTTGGATGGACTGTTAAAATCGAAAAATAAAAAGTTACCTTGAAATAAATAAAGAGAACTCACAAATACATTAGTATTATGAGTTCTCTTTTATTTTGAATAAGTTGCTATTCCAAAAAAAGAAACCTATTATTTTTCAATTTGAAACAATTTTGAAAAATCGGGTTTAAAATAGTTTGGCCCTTTTAACACTTTTCCATCTTCTCTATAAATTGGTTTTCCATCCTCCCCCAATTTACTCATATTACTTTTTTGAATTTCATCAAAAACAGCTTCTATATGATGCTGCAACCCATGTTCAATAATAGTCCCACACAAGATATACATCATATCCCCTAACGCATCAGCAATTTCTACAATGTCATTATTAGCCACAGCTTCTAAATATTCTTCGTTTTCTTCCTTCATCAAATTGTAACGCAATAAATGTTTCTCACCACCTAAATTGGCATGTGGTTGTTCTTTGTGTCCAATAGCAAAAGCAGTATGAAACTCTTTTACCGCTTGAATTTGTTTTTGCATAAATATTCAGTATTAAATGAAGAAGCAAATTAGTAATTATTCTTAATCAATTCTTTAAATTTGCGAAAAAA
Organism: Flavobacterium riviphilum; assembly: GCF_055231795.1. Taxonomy (NCBI): domain Bacteria; kingdom Pseudomonadati; phylum Bacteroidota; class Flavobacteriia; order Flavobacteriales; family Flavobacteriaceae; genus Flavobacterium; species Flavobacterium riviphilum. The sequence continues at coordinate 64,047 of NZ_JBUYSY010000013.1, read as the reverse complement.
TAAAAACACTATGTTTAGTCAAGGACAAATACTATTTGGAGTACTTTTCGCAATTGCTTTCATCACAGCTATCGTCATAGCTTATAGAAAAGATGCCAATCTTCACAAAATTTTTTACAAAGGAAACTACAAAATCTTATTGGGTTTTTTACTTTTTATCGGCCTTTTATTCTTAATAAAAATCTTTTTAAAACATTAAGATAAAACACCATTAGAGCATTCAGTATTGTTTTTTTCTTTTGTAAAAGCGCACTCAAAAAAGTAATCTCTACCTTATATATTTTTTTTATCTTTACAAAAGTTTATTCCTAAATATCATGCAAATTCTAAAATATCTCTTTCTTCTATTTCTGTTAAGTTGTGTAGCTACTACTATTTTTATTGCAACCCAAAAAGGAGATTTTGAAATTGAAAGGAGTAAAGTCATTAATGCCCCAAAAAACACTGTTTTCCATTACATCAATGATTTAGAAAATTGGCCAAATTTCAACAAAGGAATGATTGATGACCCTAATTTAAAAATAACGTATTCTACAAACACTACTGGAAATGGTGCTTCATGCGTTTGGTCTGGGGTAGATGGTTCGGGAGACATTCAAACAATAAGAACCAAAAACAACGAAAGCATTACTCAAAAAGTAAACAATAACGGAACCAAATCAGAAGTTTCATGGCAGTTCAAAGATACTGTTGGTGGCACTAAGGTTACATGGAAAACCAAAGGAAAACTAAGTTTTGAATTAAAGTTTTATGCTGTTTTAAAAGGTGGTGTTGAAAAAAACATAGGTAAGGTTTTCGAGGAAAGCCTTATTAATCTAGACAAGATACTTGATTATGAAACCAACACCTATTCAGTAAAAAATGAAGGCGAGGTAACCAAAACAGCCACCTATTACCTAAGTCAAACCTTTAGCAGCAAAGTAACTAATATTGCTAAAAACAGTAAAATCGTGTTTAGCAAAATATTAGACTATTGTTCCAAAAATGGTATTGCAACTTACGGAAAACCATTCCTCATGGTTCATCTTTTTGACAAAACTCACGAAACGGCAAAAATTACGTTTTGCATACCCGTGCATAACGAAATACTTGTAGGGCCTGAAACAGGAATTAAATCAGGAAAACTAGAATCTTTTCCTGCCATCAAAACAATTCTAAAAGGAGATTATTCACATATCAACCAGGCTTTATCCGAAACAAACGCCTATTTTACCAAGAAAGCGATTATCAAAGACCCAAAATTCTCTCATCTAGAAGTATACACAATTGGGCGAAATGAAATCAAACAACCTTCAAAGTGGGTTACCACAATTTACTCCCCAATACTAAAGAAAACTACACCTCAAAATTTAGTTCTTCCTAATCCAACGAAAAAACAAACTAAAACAGAAGTTGTCATTCCTGAAGAAACCGAAGAAGACCAATTGGACTTTTAATTTTTTTTTGTATCTAATTAAACCTTTTGCCATAATGCTATTCTAAAACACAAATCGTGAAAACTTGCAAGAAGAAAAAGCATTTATACAGCAATTACTAGATCCAAAAACGCAAAACAAAGCGTTTGAAATCTTATTGAAAGAATATCAAAAGCCCTTATATCATCACATCCGTAATATAGTCCTTCAACATGATGATGCAGATGATGTTTTGCAAAATACGTTTATAAAAGTTTTTCGCTACTTAAAAGATTTTAAAGGAGAAAGCAAATTGTTTTCCTGGATGTACAGAATTGCTACAAACGAAGCTTTGACGTTTTTAAAACAAAAAGCAAATGAAAAAAAAATTAGCACACAAGAACTCCAAGAAAAAATTATACAAAACTTAGAAGCTGACACCTATTTTGAAGGAAACGAAATGCAATTGCTTTTACAAAAAGCAATACTTCTCTTGCCAGAAAAACAACAATTAATATTTAAAATGAAGTATTTTGAAGAACTAAAGTACGAAGAAATTTCCGAAATTCTTGGCACATCAGTGGGAGGTTTAAAAGCATCCTATCATCATGCAGTAAAAAAAATAGAAAATTATATAACATCCCATTAAACCATCCTGTTGTATTACAATCTAAGATACAAATGAAAACATTCAAACTAGATAACACCCCAAAAATCAACTCGGGCTTTATAGCTCCGGATAAGTATTTTGATGATTTACCTTCAAAAGTTATCAATCAATTACCAAATGTGAATCCTAAAGTAATTAGTCTGCCTTGGTATAAAGAAAAAAAAATAATTGGTATTGCGGCTTCTATAATTATTACCCTATCAGTTGCCATCTTTTGGTATTACCAAACAACTACCAATACCCTCGCTGCAGAAAATATTGAAAATTATTTAGCTTATCAATCCAATATTACGCAATACGAACTAATCAACGAATTAAGCTATACTGATCTCAACGCGCTAAACGAAACAATACCATTAAACAACAGTGATTTGGAAGAACACTTGCTAAAAGGAAGCGATATAGAATACTTAATTATTGAATAACATTGATAAACAAAACTATGACTATTAAAAATACACTTACACTAGCTCTTTTGTTTTTGACCGTTTCTTTTTACGGACAAAATGAGCGATTCAAAGAAAAAAGAGATCAAATTAAAGCTTTAAAAGTAGCTTTTTTGACAAACGAACTTAAATTATCTTCTGAAGAAGCCGAAAAATTTTGGCCAGTGTACAATGCCTTTGATGATAAACAGTTTGAATTAAGACACCAAAAAATGAGAACCTATGCGAAAAAATTATCCGATGGTTCATTGGATAAAATGACTGATAAAGAAGCACTCATGTTCTTAAACCAAATTGAAAACACCGACGAAGAACAATATTTAAATAAGAAAAAATTAAATGCAGCCCTACGAAATATCATATCTCCCATCAAAATCTTAAAACTGAGAAAAGCAGAAGTGGAATTTGACAGAAAATTACTTCAGCAATACCGTAACAATAGAAAATAAATTACTCTTACATTGAAATCCCCACCTTGTTGGGGATTTATTTTTGTAGGGTAATGCGAATCATTTTGTTCTTACCCGCGGCGATAGCAGTCTTAGAATCAATAAATCGCAATGTATACAAAGAAGGATCTGTACTCATTTGTACCCAATGTTGCCCACCGTCACTGGAAAAATGAATCCCTGTAGCACCAACAGTCATTAATTGTTTACCAGCGGATTTCGGAACAAATTGAACACAGGATATATAGCCCGGCCCACTGTTTTCTGAAACCAAATTCCATGTTTTACCTCCATCATTAGTCATGGCTTTGTTCCCAAAATTTTGATTAGGTAGATCATAATTTCCTCCCACTATACACCCAATATTCTTGTTATAAAAAGCAGCAGAATAAATCCCAGTCATAACTTGTCCCTGAACGATAGGAGACTCCACAGCCTTCCATGTTTTACCTTTATTAGAAGAATAGAAAACTCTCGCCTTTTTCCCTCCAGTAACCATCCATGTGTGTTTTTTTTGGATTACAATATTGGTATTACTCGCAGCAAATGCCCCTTCACCTTCAAAACTCTTAAAAACAGGCAATTGTTCTACTTTCTCCCAAGATTCTCCTCCATTTCTAGTAATTACCACCGTGAAAAATCCATCTATAGGGTCACCAAAGGCAATTCCTTCCTTTGAATTCCAAAATTGCATACTATCAAAAAAAACATCTTTACCATTATTCTGATAACTAACTATTGGTTTTTGAGTTTGTTTATCAATAGCATACAATAAAGCAGGGCTAGCAATGGATAAAATATAAAATTTGTTCGCAGTCAAAGCGCAACTTCTAAACTCCGCTTGATGGTGACTATCTTGATCAACTCGGTAAATATTTATTTGATTGGTTTTTAGATTATAAGTACCAAATCGATTTTGATCTGCTGCAAACCAAATTGTCTCACGATCTCCAATTAATGATCTAATACTAATTTTATCTTGGAATAATGTATCAATCTTAATTTTAGGAAAAAAATAATTAGCTTTTTTTTCAATTTGAGCATTACAAAAAAAACAAAACAACACATTAATTACCAATACTTTTAAAAAAAACATCTTCATTTTAATCCATTTTATTCAACGAAAATACAATTATTTCTCATTTTTCTTATTGTTAAAATTATGTTATGGCATAAAAATTGGAAACAAGAAACTATAACCATAACTTAACTCGCTATGAAAGCAAAATTATTAGTATTCACCGTTTGCCATTTTTTTATTTTTGGCTGTTCCATCTCACAAGATCGTGCTTCTGTATACACAATGAGCAACGAAATTAGCGACAATCTCGATATAAGAGCAGTGGCTTCAATTTTTGGAGAATCCACAAATCTCAGTGATTTTGAAAGAAGATTAAACGACCCTCGTTTGCAAATATCCAACTTAGATTTAAACGAAGACTTACAAGTTGATTATTTGAGAGTGATCGAAAGCGTAGAACACAACACTCATGTGGTCATCATTCAAGCTGTTCTTGGTAGAGATCAATTTCAAGACGTTGCTACTATAGATATTGAAAAAGATAGATACAACAACATCAGAGTCCAATTTATTGGCGATGAATACATGTATGGACACAATTACATTTATGAACCAATGTATCGAACAACCCCAGTAATTTACGCCTCATTTTGGGTAAACAATTACCGACCCTATTGTTCTACTTGGAATTGGGGATATTACCCAACCTATTATTATGCATGGAGACCCTATTCAACTCATAGATACTACAGTAATATCAATAATTGTATAAATTACCGCAACACCTACCGCTATGTTAGTTATAGAAATAGTGTAAGAGCACCAAAACTATGCAAACCCAAACATCATAATGCATTCGAAAAAAGACATCCACATTATGCATATCAAAGACAAGATGCTAATCCAACTTATAATAGCTACGAAAATAGATATAATCGAATTTCATACCAAAACGAAAATTCACAAAAAACAAACTACAGCTACAACAATAATGAAAAAAGACAATATAACAATTTTTCCAATGAAAATGAGTTAAGAAATCGTGCTGACAGATATACCAATTCAAATATCAACCAAAACAACCAACAAAGAGAGCGAAGAGCAACCGTTTTGGAATCAAAGACTCCCTATTCATATAGTAACACCCAAGATTCCAGAATATCAAAACAAGAAAACAACCGTCAACAATTTTCAAACAGAAAAAACGAAGCCGCAAATCAAAACCGTGATAACGAAAATAGTAGAACGGGAAGGAGAATTAACAACAATGAAAACCAAAAAACAAGAACCTATGACATCAATAATTCAATCAAAAACAATAGAATTTAAAGAGTCAAATTAGAAGAAAAGTAAATATTCTCCCCTTTTATTAAATCATAAACAAAATGAAAAGCAATTACTTGTGATTCATTTTGTTTTTTTTTTAATAGTGTTTTCCTTTTATTTTATGAAAAAGCAGTAAATTTGAGGCAGTTTTTCACAAAAAAAAGATGAGCGCTTCACATAAAGATTTACACAGCAAATTAACACTAGGAGGTTTATTAGTTTCATTAGGAATCATTTACGGAGACATTGGTACCTCACCCTTGTATGTAATGAAAGCCATTTTAGGGGATCATATAATTGACCCCAATGTTGTACTTGGAGGTGTTTCCTGTGTTTTTTGGACATTAACATTACAAACAACGCTTAAATACGTAATCATCACCTTAAGTGCCGACAACCACGGTGAAGGTGGAATTTTTGCATTGTATGCCTTAGTTAAAAAAACTAAAATTCAATGGCTAATAGTACCGGCAATTATTGGTGGTAGTGCCCTTTTAGCCGATGGTATCATCACCCCCCCTATTTCAGTGTCATCTGCCGTTGAGGGAATCAAAACCTTTAAACCCGAGATCAATACCGTACCAATAGTTATTACTATTTTAGTAATTCTTTTTACGATTCAACAATTTGGAACAAAACTAGTGGGACGCTTTTTTGCTCCAATGATGACTATTTGGTTTAGTATGTTGGCCATTTTAGGTACAATTCAAATCACCAACCATCCTGAAGTTTTCAAAGCAATCAACCCTTATTACGCCTACCAATTACTCTCTATTCATCCTGATGGATTTTTTGTACTTGGCTTTGTATTTTTGTGTACTACTGGTGCAGAAGCATTGTATTCTGACATGGGGCATTGCGGAAGAAAAAACATTCGCATCAGTTGGATATTTGTAAAATCAGCTTTGGTATTAAACTACTTTGGACAAGCCGCCTATTTAATTCACAATGATGGAAAAACCCTTCAACAACTAGGTGGAGATACAGGTAACCCTTTCTACCTTATCATGCCTAATTGGTTTCAACCTATTGGAATTGTGATTGCTACACTTGCCGCAGTAATTGCATCTCAAGCATTAATTAGTGGTTCTTTTACCCTTATAAACGAAGCAATGCGATTGAATTTTTGGCCAAAAGTTAGAATCAAATATCCAACTGAGTTAAAAGGACAATTATACATTCCTTCCATAAATTGGCTATTATTAGCTGGATGTATTGGTATCGTACTCCATTTTGAAGAGTCAAGTAATATGGAACACGCATACGGTTTAGCCATCATACTTTGTATGATCATGACAACCATTTTATTAAATTATTATTTAATTCTTAAAAGAGTAAAATGGTACTATTTCTCTCCACTAATAACCATTTACTTGCTAATTGAATTTAGCTTTTTGGCAGCAAACATTACCAAATTTGCAGAGGGAGGTTATGTCACTTTATTAATTGCCATACTTTTAATTTCGATTATGACCATATGGTATTTAGCTAAGAAAGTTAACAAGAGCTACACCAAAATTGTTAAAATTGAAAATTACAAAAAAGTACTAGTTGAGCTAAGCAAAGACATGTCTATTCCAAAATATGCAACGCATTTAGTATACATGACAAATGCAGGTAGAGCTGATGAAATTGAAGAAAAAGTGACTTATTCCATTCTTCAAAAACGTCCCAAGAGAGCTGATGTGTATTGGTTTGTACACGTAAATGTGCTCAACGAACCCTACAAAAAAGAATACCGAGTTACCGAAATTGTAAAAGATGATATCTATAGAGTTGATTTTAACCTAGGATTTAGAGAGCCTACAAAAATCAATTTAATGTTTAGAGAAGTAATCACAGACATGGTAACCAAAGGTGAAGTTGATGTTACAAGCCGATACGAATCGCTTAATAAAAACAATATTGTTGGCGATTTCAAATTCGTTCTTTCAGAGAAATTTTTGTCCAATGACTCCGATTTATTGTGGCATGAAAAGATCATCATGAACTCTTATTTCTTAATCAAAAAACTCAGTTTATCTGAGGAAAGTGCTTTTGGCTTAGATAGTAGCTCTGTCAAAATTGAAAAATTCCCTATGGTGCTTCACGCTCCAGAAAAAATAGGATTAAAAAGAGTTAAATAATTATAATTCACAAAAAAGCATTGTTTCTACAATGCTTTTTTTATGTTTTGTACACTGTAACACAACAATATCAACTAAAAATTCAAGATTCAAGCAATAAATAGTACCTTTGCATTTCAATTATACAAAATGAGATTACATAGAAATTTAGTTTACACCACAATTGATGCTTTAAATGCTATTTTCAACGAAGGCGAATATGCTGACAAAGTAGTAGCTCGATCATTAAAAAAAGACAAAAGATGGGGAAGCCACGATAGAAAATTTGTAGCTGAAACCATATACGAAATAGTACGTTGGAAAAGATTATACGCCGAAATTGCAGAAGTTAAAGAACCTTTTGACCGAGATAATCTTTGGCGAATTTTTGCTGTTTGGGCCGTATTAAGAGGCTATCCAATTCCGGATTGGAGGCAATTAGAAGGAACACCGGAGCGAAAAATTAAAGGACGATTTGATGAACTTTCGAAAAAAAGAGTATTCAAAGAATCGATTCCAGATTGGATGGATGAATTAGGCGTTAAAGAATTAGGAGAAACGGTTTGGTCTAAAGAAATTGCCGCTCAAAACCAACCCGCAAAAGTAGTTTTACGTGTCAATACTTTAAAAACGACTAAAGAACAACTTAAAGCGATTTTGATGGATTTAGACATCGAAACCGAGACTTTAAAAAACCAACCTGACGCTTTAGTTCTAAAAGAAAGAGCAAATGTCTTCTTAACAGATGCTTTCAAACAAGGATTATTTGAAGTACAAGATGCCAATTCACAATTAGTAGCTCAATTTCTCGATGTTAAACCCGGAATGAGAGTGGTTGATACTTGTGCTGGTGCAGGTGGAAAAACATTGCATATCGCGGCCTTGATGCAAAACAAAGGCCAATTAATTGCCATGGATTTATACGAAAGTAAGTTAAAACAATTGAAACTAAGAGCTAAACGCGATAGTGCCTTCAATATTGAATATCGTATCATCGATTCAAGCAAAGTAATCAAAAAATTGCATCAAAAAGCAGACAGGGTCCTGATTGACGCCCCTTGTAGTGGCTTGGGCGTGTTAAAAAGAAACCCAGATTCAAAATGGAAATTACAACCTGAGTTCATTGACAATATTAGAAAAACACAAGCAGAAGTATTAGAAAGCTATTCTAAAATTGTTAAACCTGGCGGGAAATTAGTTTATGCCACATGCTCTGTATTACCATCAGAAAATCAAGAACAAGTTAAAAAATTCTTAGCCACAGAAATTGGTAAAGAATTTACATTTATCAAAGATCATAAGCTATTAGCTTCAGAATCTGGCTATGATGGTTTTTACATGGCATTACTAGAGAGAAAAGAAGCCAATTCTTAGTACTTTTTTAGTACTAAATAAAAATTACAACAACTAAAAAAGCCTAAAAAGTGAATCACTTTTTAGGCTTTTTTTTATAGAATTTATCGATTTTTAATCATTCATTGAGATTAAAAATTCTTCATTATTTTTAGTCTTTTTAAATCGGTCGTTGATGAAATCCATAGCTTCAACAGGATTCATATCCGACAAATATTTTCTCATAATCCACATACGTTGCAGCGTATTTGGATCTAACAATAAATCATCACGTCTTGTACTTGAGGAAGTTAAATCTATAGCTGGGAAAATACGTTTGTTAGCAATTTTTCTATCTAATTGCAATTCCATATTACCTGTTCCCTTAAACTCTTCAAAAATCACCTCATCCATTTTTGAACCAGTCTCGGTCAATGCAGTTGCAATAATACTTAATGAACCACCGTTTTCAACATTTCGAGCGGCACCAAAAAAACGTTTTGGTTTTTGTAACGCATTGGCATCTACACCCCCACTCAAAACTTTTCCAGAAGCCGGTTGCACGGTATTATAGGCTCTAGCCAATCGTGTGATGGAATCCAACAACACAACAACATCGTGTCCACATTCCACAAGTCGCTTGGCTTTTTCTAGAACAATATTTGCAATTTTAACATGCTCTTGAGGTTCCTTATCAAAAGTTGAAGCAATTACTTCTCCACGCACACTTCGTTGCATATCGGTAACCTCTTCAGGTCGTTCATCTATCAACAAGACAATCAAATAAACTTCTGGGTGATTGGCAGCAATGGCATTAGCAATGTCCTTTAACAGCATTGTTTTACCAGTTTTAGGTTGTGCCACAATCATACCACGTTGCCCCTTTCCTATCGGTGAAAACAAATCAATAATGCGGGTAGAAATCGTGCTTTGTTTCTCGGCCAATTTGAATTTTTCAGAAGGGAAGATTGGTGTTAAATGCTCAAAAGAGATTCGATCACGCACTACTTGTGGATCATGACCATTAATTTTTAAAACACGAACTAAAGGGAAATATTTTTCACCTTCCTTTGGAGGCCGAACCACTCCTTTGACAGTATCTCCAGTTTTAAGTCCAAACAAACGAATTTGAGAAGTAGACAAATAAATATCATCGGGAGAGGCTAAGTAATTATAATCAGACGAACGCAAAAAACCATATCCGTCGGGCATCATCTCTAAAACCCCTTCACTTTCAATTATCCCCTCAAATTCATAATCCGCATCTTTAAAGTGACTTTTTTTGTTTTTGAAATTTGGATTTTGATTCCCGTTGGAATTTTGATTTTGATTTTGATTTTGCTTCTTATTTTGATTTGCGTTGTTCTTAGATAATTGATTCGAATTATCTTCAACCGTGGCAATCGGAGAATCCCCTCCCTCCATTTGTTTTGCTTCCTCGGAAACAGCAGACTCAACAACTGGATTTGTTTTTTTATTAGAAGACTTCTCTTTTTGAAGAGCCATCTTCTTTTCATAAGCCGCTTTATTGAACTTCACTGGCTTCGTAACCTTGGGCTCAGTGGATTCTCTATCACTATGAGAAGATGAATCGGTATTTGATGCTTCTGTACTATTTACAGCAGAGGTATTTTCAATTACTTCGGGATTTCTTTCTGTTACTTGAGGCTTTTCCTCTTCAACTTTTGATTCAGGAGCAGGAAGTTGTGCTTCAGAATTTGCTTTTTTTGAAGGAGCAATACGCACCCGTTTAGGCCTTTCGCTTACAGCAGGCTCAGTTGCAGCCTCTACCTTTTCAACAGAGTTAGCAGCTGCTTGATGTTCTAAAATCATAGCAATCAGCTTTTCTTTCTTAACTCCGTTATACTTAATATTTTTAGCTGCCTTAGCAATTTCTTGAAGCTCAGCAAGCTTCAATTCTTTTAATACAGAAATTTCAAACATGAATGTTCTATTATATTGTTTATTTTGAAAAAATCGTGAGAAGTAATAGTATAGATTTTATTTTCTTGAACGCACCGCAAAATGAAGTGATTACGGATTTACAATGCAATAATACGAATAAAAATCTATCATACAATAGTATTTATAAAAAAGAAACTATATTTTTGCGAAAGAATATTGAATACAATGATACAACGTATACAAACCATTTATTTAGTTTTTGCTTTTTTAGTAGTTTTGGTATTGCCCTATTTATTCCCTTTGTGGACATATGACAATGGCCAATCCTATTATTTTATGCAAAATTTGATTTATGTTTCCTTATTTGGATTAAGTGCTACGTTGTCAATCTTTAGCGTATTTTTATATAAAAAGAGACAAAATCAATTTGTATTAGGCAGATTGAACATCATATTAAATTTAATTTTATTAGGATTATTTGTATATCGTTCACTAAATTTATCTGGAGAAACCCCTTTGGTTTCTGAGAAAGGTATTGGGATGTTTGTTCCTGTCTTAGCTATCGTATTGTTAGTATTAGCTAACAAGGCCATTAAGAAAGACGAAGGTCTTGTAAAATCTGTGGATAGATTGAGATAAACCTATAAACTTAGTTTATTTGTGCGAAAAAAACCCGAATTTTTATTCGGGTTTTTTATTTAATTATTCTTTTTTATTCAATAAATTCTCTATTTTTGGTAAGAACATAACCAATTCTAATGCCTAATACAACCATTAAAATTCATTTAGCCGATGACCATCAGATTCTTATTGATGGTATGAAAACCTTACTACAAACCCATCCTGAATTTCATGTTATTGGCAGTTCTTTAAACGGAGTGACAATATATGATGAAGTGACTCAAAATCAAGCCGACGTTTTAGTATTAGACATTAGCATGCCTGTCAAAGATGGAATTCAAGTTTTAAAAGAATTTGCAGAAAAAGGATTTCCCTGCAAAGTAATAATACTGTCTAGTTATGATGATTTGAAAATTGTTAAAGAAGTCATGAAACTAGGCGCAAGCGGATATCTCACCAAACAGTGTGCAAGCGAGAATATCATTGAGGCAATACAAGTAATTATCAAAAACGAAGAATATTTCTGTCAATCTATTCAAAAAAAGATTTTTGAAAAAGCTGCACAAATCAACCCCAAATCCCTGAGTTTCCCAATTCATGCAGACCCTATTTTATCCGATAGAGAAATCGAAATTATCCGTCTTATCGCACTAGAATATAGTGGAAAAGAAATTGGCGATCTTTTGTTCATCAGCGCCAACACTGTAGAAACGCATCGAAAAAACATCATGAAAAAAATAAAGGCCAAGAACACTATTAGCATTGTAAAATATGCACTAAAGCATCAACTTATTCTAAATTAAACCCTACAAATGAATACACAACAGTATTGTTCTTTGACTATTTTTTTCAGAAACTTCTTGTTGTGGATGGCTCTATTTTGCATACCGACGCAAATAACTTTTTCTCAAACTACAAGCCAAAAAAGTAAAAAAGCACACATTCTATCAGAAAATGCTATAAAAAACATGCACAATGATTTTTTTGAAAAATCATTGATTCAAGCAAGACAAGCTTTGGAAATTGCAGTAAATCTAAATGATGTGGCTTTAATCGCCTCATTATACAACACCATTGGAGGAAATTTCGATGGTCTATTGGAATACGAAAAAGCCCTATTTTTCTACAAAAAAGGACTGATATACGCTGACAAAGCAAATAAAGACGAACTAAAAAAACTTCTCCACAATAACATCGGTAACATCTATTTTTTTGACAAAAAAGAATTCGACAAAGGTGTTTATCATTACAACAAAGCCATAGAAAATAGTTTGGCTATAAACGATACTTCACAAGTAGTTTTTACAAAAATCAACATGGCCTGGGCCTATTTTGATATTGGTAGTTTTGATGAAGGCTTCAAACATCTTCAATTTGCTAATCAATATTTTAAAAAACATGGCGACCCGTCACTTTTATGTGTTCAAAACATGCTAAATGGCATGTATTATAATTATAAAAATGACAACCAAAAAGCTACACTTTTTTTTGATAATGCTATAAAATACGGTATCTCAGAAAACGAAAGATCTGATTTGTCTTATGCCTATTTGGAGTATTCTAAGTTTTTTAATAAAAATGGCGCTTACAAAAAAGCCTACAGTAATTTGTCCAAATTCAACAGTTTAAATGAAGAATTGAATGCCGAAGAAAAAATAAAAAAAGCTAATTTAGCCGGTATAAACTTAGAAATTGACGAGTATAAAAGAGAAATCGACAACATTTCAAGCGCCTACAAATCAAAAGAAATTATTTGGAAAGAAGAACATGAAAACCATCAAAAAACGGTAATTATTATTTTGCTGCTTTCCATTGTAACGGTACTTGTTTTCTTTGGTTACTCTCGTTATGAAAAGTTAAAACAATTGCACAAATACAGAGCCATAGAAATTGTAAACCAACAAAACATGATCAATGCCACCATTGATGGCCAAGAGATGGAGCGCAAAAAAATTGCTGCTTTTTTACACGATAATATTAGCGCTTTGCTTTCATCAGCGGGAATGCATCTGAATGTTTTTAGCACACAAAATAACAATAGCCCACAAGAAATCATCAAAACCAAAAACATACTTGAGGAAGCCCACAAAAAGGTGCGTGACCTTTCACACGAATTAATCCCTGCTTTATTAGTTCGATTTGGTTTAGTTTACGCTATTGAAGATTTGTGCGAGAAAATTTCCAACTCCAAAATCACCATACAGTTTGAACAAAAATCAGATAGTTCCTTCCGATTAGAAGAAACCTTAGAATTGAAAATTTATTTCATTTTGTCCGAATTAATAAACAATATCATCAAACACAGCGAAGCAAGTTGGGCCAAGATTAGTATCCATTTAGAAAACAACCAAGTCCACATTGAAGTAAAAGACAATGGTAAAGGATTTAATCTACAAGACCATCTAATAAAAGAAGGTTACGGAATCAACCGAATTAAGGCACGTATTACCAATATAAACGGGACGATTGACATTCAATCCGCCCCTCAAGAAGGGACAACTATTCGACTTTGTATACCGGTAGTTTAATGAATTATTTTTTTACTTCAATTACGCCTAAATCTTTTATTTCTTTCCCATCGATTACAAACCGAAGCATGGTTCTAACTTGATGAAAACCACTTTTACCAGCAGCACCAGGATTCATATGCAACAAATTATGCTGTTTGTCAAATTGTACTTTTAAAATATGCGAATGCCCACAAATAAACAATTTTGGCGGATTGCTTTTCAATTCATCTCTAACCGATGGATGGTATTTTCCGGGATACCCACCAATATGAGTGATCCAGACATCTACTTGTTCACAAACAAAGCGATTGTGTAATGGAAATCTCAATCGAGCCTCCGTACCATCAACATTTCCATAGACCGCACGTAGTGTTTTTAGTTGCGCTATCTTATCTGTTACTTCTAAAGCTCCAATATCACCCGCATGCCAAACTTCATCAGCCCAATGAACATGTTTTAAAATCACCTCATCTATATAACTATGCGTATCCGAAAGCAGAAGAATCTTTTTCATGGAGTAATTGATATTGCTGACAAAAATAGTTTTTATTTACAACAATAGCGCGCATAAAAGATTGAATCAACAACCATAAAGTCAAAGCATTTTATAAGTATCTTTGCGTATCAAAAAAACAACAGAATTCAAGTATGACTTGAATCTAAAAAGCATATATATTTTGAGGTATTTTATACAATTAGCTTATAACGGATCGGCTTTTCATGGTTGGCAAATACAACCCAACGCGTCATCTGTACAAGAAACACTGAACAATGCACTTTCGGTTTTATTAAACACTCCAATAAATTGTATGGGAGCTGGCAGAACCGATACAGGCGTTCATGCCAGTAAAATGTTTGCCCATTTTGATTGCAATACTCCATTACAAACTACCTCTTTTGCTCATAAATTAAATTCTTTTTTATCAAAAGACATAGCCATTCAAGCCATATACCCAGTTAGTCCAGAAGCACATTGCCGATTTGACGCTACCAAACGCACGTATGAATATCACATCCACTCTTTAAAAAACCCATTTTTAGAAGGTTTAAGTTGGTATAATCCTCAAAATTTAGATGTTGACCTCATGAATAAGGCTTGCGTAATTTTGTTGCTGCATACCAATTTTCAATGTTTTTCAAAAGTAAAAACCGAAGTCAATAATTTTGATTGCAGTATTTATGAAGCGTTTTGGAAAAAAGACAATGATCGACTTGTTTTTAAGATATCAGCCAATCGTTTTTTGAGAAACATGGTGCGTTCTATTGTGGGCACTATGATATCTATTGGTTTACACAAAATAACGCTATCAGAATTTGAAAGCATTATAGAAAGCAAAAATCGAGAAAAAGCAGGCTTTTCAGTTCCAGCTCACGGGTTGTATTTGACTGACATCACCTATGATTTTATCTAATAAAAATTTCAATTTTTAAAAACCAAAAGAATATTCCAAACACAATTTTCAATAAGTTTGTAACCTTCAAATTCAACAAAAAAAGGTTTCCCAATACGACCTTAAAATCAAAAACATGAAAGCAAAAGCATTCGACATACGGCTATTTAAAAGAATCCTACAGTACACCAAACCTTATCAACTACGATTCAATGGTGTAGTTGCCTTTGCCATTTCCCTGTCAATTTTTGCTGCACTTCGCCCCTACTTATTAAAATACACCGTTGATGGCTATATTAAAAATCATGATCTAAACGGCCTCTTTTTTTATGTTTGTTTAATGGGCGTAGTATTATTGCTCGAAGTTTTTTCTCAATATTACTTTGTATTTTGGGCCAATTGGTTGGGACAAGACATCATAAAAGACATACGCATCAAATTGTTTGGTCATTTGCTCAGTTTCCGAATGAAATACTTTGATCACGTACCTGTGGGGCAAGTAGTAACTCGATGTGTATCTGACATAGAAGCTATAGCGAGAATCTTTAGCCAAGGCTTGTTCATGATTATAAGTGACTTGATGAAAATGATAGTTGTGTTGGCTTTCATGTTTTATATGAACTGGAAACTCACCTGGATTGTTATTGTTGCCATGCCCATTTTGGTCTTTTTTACTCGAATTTTTCAAAAGAAAATGCAAGTTGCATTTGAAGAAGTTAGAACACAAATTGCCAATTTAAACACTTTCGTGCAAGAGAGAGTTACTGGAATGAAAATCGTTCAATTGTTTCATAGAGAAGATATCGAATTTGAAAAATTCAAATCCATTAATGAAAAACATAATAAAGCATGGATTAAAACCATCTTGTACAACTCCATCTTCTTTCCTATTGCTGATATCATTTCGTCATTAACTTTAGGATGTATTGTATTATTTGGGGGTATAAAAATAATCCACGGAGATGCTTTTACCACTTTTGGAGATTTATTCTCTTACACCATGTTTATCGGTATGTTATTCAACCCTTTGCGACAAATTGCAGACAAATTCAACGAAATGCAATTAGGGATGATTGCCGCCAATAGAGTTTTTGATATTTTGGATACCGAAGATCAAATACAAGATACCGGAACAATTATAGCTCCCGTTTTCCAAGGTACAATTTCATTTAAAGAGGTACGATTTGGCTACATCCCCGAAGAAGAAGTACTCAAAGGCATCAATTTGGAAGTCAAAGCAGGACAAACCATTGCCATTGTAGGATCTACAGGCGCTGGAAAATCAACAATTATCAATTTACTGAATCGATTCTATGAAATCAACAGTGGTAGTATTTGTATTGATGGTTTCAATATTGAAAATTACACTTTAAGTTCATTACGAAAACAAATTGCCGTGGTTTTACAAGATGTTTTCCTATTTGCCGATAGTATTTACAACAACATTACACTAAACAATCCGGAAATTTCCAAAGAAGAAGTTATAATTGCAGCCAAAAAAATTGGGGTTCACGATTTTATCATGAGTCTCCCCGACAACTATGACTTTGATGTAAAAGAAAGAGGAGCCGTTTTATCGTCGGGTCAACGACAATTGATTGCCTTTCTACGTGCCTATGTTTCCAATCCGAGTATATTAATTCTAGACGAAGCCACCTCATCTATTGACACGCATTCTGAAGAAATGATACAACGCGCCACCGAAACTATTACCAAAAACAGAACATCAATTATCATCGCCCATCGCTTAGCCACAATTGTTAATGCAGATCAGATAATCGTAATGGATCAAGGAAAAATTGTAGAACAAGGCACACATCTTGAATTGATCAATCAAGAAAATGGGGTTTACAAAAATTTATATGAAGTACAATTTGCAATTGCAAATTAAACGAGAGGTTTTCCTCTGATTGGTAAAAAGAATAATAATTAAAAAAAGTTTGAAAAACACTATTTGTGAAATTCCTACTTTATGTGATTTAAAGTTTCTTAGAAACAGAATAAATGTTTATTTTTGACCGATTTTTCAAAATCACTTTCAAAAGTATAAACTACAATCATAGACTTAAATAATTAATATTAATAAAAATGAAATACGACATCATAGTATTAGGAAGTGGGCCTGGAGGTTATGTTACTGCAATTAGAGCTTCACAGTTAGGGTTCAAAGTAGCGGTAATCGAAAAAGAAAACTTAGGCGGTGTTTGCTTGAATTGGGGATGTATTCCAACCAAAGCTTTATTGAAATCAGCTCAAGTTTTTGATTACCTAAAACACGCCTCTGATTACGGATTGACTGTAAAAGAATTTGACAAAGACTTTGGTGCAGTGGTAAAACGCAGTCGTAATGTTGCTGAAGGAATGAGCAAAGGAGTTCAATTCCTAATGAAAAAAAACAAAATTGATGTTATTGAAGGTTTTGGAAAACTTAAACCAGGAAAAAAATTAGACGTTACTGCTAAAGATGGAAAAGTAACAGAATATAGCGCAGACCATATTATTATTGCTACAGGTGCTCGTTCTCGTGAGTTACCAAACTTACCACAAGATGGTGTAAAAGTAATTGGTTACAGACAAGCCATGACGTTACCAACCCAACCTAAATCCATGATTATTGTTGGATCAGGTGCAATTGGAGTGGAGTTTGCACATTTCTACAACTCCATGGGAACTGATGTAACTATTGTTGAATTCATGCCAAATATTGTTCCTGTAGAAGACGAAGACATTTCAAAACAAATGGAGCGTTCTATGAAAAAAGCAGGAGTTAAAATCATGACTAACTCTTCTGTAGAACGTATCGATACTACTGGTGCTGGCGTGAAAGCGTTTGTAAAAACAGCTAAAGGCGAAGAAGTTTTAGAGGCAGATATCATTTTATCAGCTGTTGGAATCAAAACCAACATCGAAAACATTGGATTAGAAGAAGTAGGTATTGCTACTGATAGAGATAAAATTTTAGTAAATGCATACAATGCTACTAACATTCCTGGTTACTACGCAATTGGAGATGTAACTCCAGGTCAAGCATTAGCACACGTGGCTTCTGCTGAAGGAATTAACTGTGTTGAAAAAATTGCAGGTCTTCACGTAGAACCAATCGATTACGGAAATGTACCAGGTTGTACTTATGCAACGCCAGAAATTGCTTCTGTTGGTTTGACAGAAAAACAAGCCAAAGAAAAAGGATACGAATTGAAAATTGGTAAATTCCCATTCTCTGCTTCTGGAAAAGCTAAAGCTGCTGGAGCTGCTGATGGTTTTGTAAAAGTAATTTTCGATGCCAAATACGGCGAGTGGTTAGGATGTCATATGATTGGTGCTGGTGTTACAGATATGATTGCTGAAGCAGTTGTAGCTCGTAAATTAGAAACTACAGGTCACGAAATCTTAAAAGCCATTCACCCTCACCCAACCATGAGTGAAGCGGTTATGGAAGCTGTAGCAGATGCTTATGGCGAAGTAATTCACTTATAAAAATAAATTAAAACCTGATATCACACATCCGTTTTGTACCTTACAAAACGGATGTTTTTTTTTTCTAAATAACTGTTTTGTACTAAATTAATATTAAGATAATTTGCTACAACCAATTTATTCTATATATTTACTAGGAATTAAAAATATATCATAATGGTTTACAATAACATACTCGAAACTATTGGAAATACACCACATGTTCGAATCAATAAATTGTTTGGGTAAGACGCTGCAGTCTGGGTCAAATTAGAGCGTAACAATCCTGGGGCCAGCATTAAAGACCGCATTGCTTTAGCTATGATTGAAGATGCAGAAACAAAAGGAATTTTACAAAAAGGCAGCACCATCATCGAAGCCACATCAGGTAACACTGGAATTGGTTTAGCTATGGTTGCAGCTGTAAAAGGATACCGTCTTATTTTAGTAATGCCCGAATCGATGTCGATAGAAAGACGTCGCTTGATGAGTATCTATGGTGCTGAATTTGTATTGACTCCCCGCGAAAAAGGTATGAAAGGCGCTATCGAGAAAGCACAAGAATTAATCCAAGAGATCCCAAATTCATGGTCTCCCCTTCAGTTCGAAAACCCAGCAAATATTGAAGTACACAAACAAAAAACTGCTCAAGAAATCATCAACGCCTTTCCAAACGGAATAGACTACCTCATCACTGGAGTAGGTACAGGAGGCCATATAACAGGTTGTGCCGAAATCCTAAAACAGCACTATCCCAACCTAAAAGTTTTTGCGGTAGAACCAGAGGCTTCGCCAGTTATAAGTGGCGGTGCGCCAAGTCCACACCCCATTCAAGGGATTGGTGCTGGATTTATACCCACCAATTTACACACCGAATTATTAGATGGCACTATACAAGTTAGCAAAGACGAGGCTTTTGCATTTGCTCAACGTGCGGCCAAAGAAGAAGGAATCCTATTAGGTATTTCATCTGGTGCATCTTTAGCTGCTGTGGCCAAAAAACTAAACGAAATCCCAGAAGGGGCAACGGTACTAACTTTTTGCTATGACACAGGAGAGCGCTACTTAAGTATAGAAGGATTATTTGACTAAATTCACAAAAAAACCTGCTCTTTTCTTGAACAGGTTTTTTTTTATTTTTATGCTTTCAAAAACTTTTTAGCGCTTCTATCAAAGCATCAACTTCTGATTTTGTAGACAAATGACTAAATGATATTCTTATACTTGGTTGTTTCAACTCATTTTCCGAAAGCATCTCAGCCAACACATGCGATGGTTTGATGCTCCCAGATTGACACGCACTTCCACGAGAAACCATAATCCCCTTCATATCCAAATAGAATAAAATCATAGCCGTTTTATCTTCAGAAAAAGGCAATCCGACATTCAGAATGGAATACAACGTATCCACTCCATGTACTTTGGTACCTGGAAAATTAAGCTGTAATTGAGCAACCGCATATTCTTTAAGATCACTAATATGACTACTTTCTTGAGCAAGATTGGCATAAGAGCATTCCAAAGCTTTGGCCATGCCCGCAATTTGATGAACGGCCTCGGTACCAGCTCTGAGTCCTTTCTCTTGTTCTCCTCCTAAAAACAGTGGTTGTATTCCACTATTTTTTCTAACAAAAACAAATCCCACACCTTTAGGACCATGAAATTTATGCGCACTACATACCAAAAAATCGACAGCCACTTGCTGCAAATCTATTGTCATTTTACCAATTGATTGTACCGTATCTGAATGAAATAAAGCATGATACTCTTTACAAAGTTGTGCAACTTTTGCTAAAGGCAAAATTACTCCCGTTTCATTATTTACATGCATCAAACTCACTAACGTATTCTCTTCACTTTCCGCCAACAAACTTACCAAATGCGTTAAATCAATTGAGCCATTTAAATCATTTCGAACATAATCAACAACAATCCCGTATTCCTTTTCTAAATCAATTATAGGATACAAAACCGCATGATGTTCCATTTTGCTTGTAATGATACGTCGTACCTTTAAATCTTTAACCGCTGAACGCAAAATCCAATTATTGGCCTCTGTCCCACCCGATGTAAACAAAATCTCTTGCGCTGTTGCGTTCAAAGCCTTAGCAATGCTCTTTCTAGACAGTTCCAAAATATTTTTGGCTTGTCTTCCTAAGCTATGCGTAGAAGAAGGGTTTCCGTAGTCATGCAACATATGATCAGCCATGATTTGTACCACTTCTGCACGCATGGCCGTTGTAGCGGCATTATCAAAATAAACTTTAGTCATGGGAGTAAAATAATTCCATTAAACAATTAAACATAGTTAGTTTCAAAATCAAGAATTCAAGATTTTTGATCGTTTGTATCGTTGAGCCAAAAATGATGAATTAAAAACCACTACCGAAAAAATAATCAAGGCATAGGAAAAAAGCTGTAACTCACTTGCTTTTTCCTCAAAATAAAAAAAGGCTATTCCAAAATTTATAATAGGGTTAATATACATTAAAATGCCTACTGTTGCCGAGGGTAACCCTTTTAAAGCATACAAATTTAAGAATAAAGGCAATATGGTAAAAAATACCACAATACAGCCTAAACAAATGTAAAACAAAGGTTCTTGAGGAATAGCTGCACTTACTACCGGATAAAAAGGCACTATCAATAGCGAAACAAATAGCAATTGAATAGTCAGTACAATTAATTTATCAATTTGATTGTTCTTTCTTTGACTTACCAAATATAAGGCATAAGTAGTAGCTACAAGTAAACTAAAGAAAATATCCTTCCAATCATTCATGGAAAGAACCACACAACTTATGGAACTTAAACCAACAGCAAACCATTGCACCCTAGACAATGTTTCTTTTAGGATAAAAAAAGCAAATACAGTAGTCAATATAGGACATATTAAATACGCCAAAGACCCCGCCTTTACACTTACATGATTGACTACATAAATAAAAATAAACCAATTGGAGGCAAGAATAACACTCCCACCAAGCGTTAATTTTACGATGTTTTTTTTAACCGAAACTTCAAATGATTGAAACAAATTCCAATTATCCAACAACACTTTTCTTCTAAAACCAACAGTAATTACCAACAAAACCCCAACACTGAAAAAAATACGGTAAAAAAGAATATCCAGAGAAGGATAAGCTGCTATAGGTTTGAGAGCCAAACTAAAAAAGCCCCAAATAAAGAAAGCAGAAAAAGCAGCCAAGTAATAATTAAATTGTTTCATTATGTTTATAATTTGAGACAAAGATACTAATTTGTAAGCTGCACCATTTTCCAATTGCGCCAACCTTAAATTAAATGTATTTTACCAATAGAAATGCAACACATCCCAATTAAAAATTCTATTTTTGCTTAAAATTTACTAGAAATGAAACGTTTTTTTGGAGTCCTATTTTTATCATTATTTTTAACAAATTGCGATGACGGTGATTTGATTTTGGAAGAAATCAATTTTGAAGATGTTGCCATATCCGCTTGTTCTACAAATAAAATTTTGTACAAATTAAACGAGAAAGAAGCACTAATTTTAGAACTCCCAGAAGTTACTTTTCCAGATGAAACTAAAGTTCAAGAAATTACAATTGGTGGCAGCAATAGACTGTTTTATCGTTTTTACAACGGAAAAGTAGCCTCCGAAAACATCTGTGAAACAATTCCTCCGGTAACTCCTAATGTGATTGATCAATGGATTGGGCAAGATGGAAAAGTGATCATAACCTCTACCCCCATCAAAAAAGTGGATGAAACCACCAACAGTACAAAAATTACAGGTTACAACCATTCCATCGTTTTAAAAAACATAACATTTGTAAAAGCCAATGGTACTCAAGTATACGAAGAACTTATTTTTGGAGACTATGCTACTTCAGTAACCTCATTGCCATTTGCATTCACCAAATTATGCAATCAATGTAGTTCGTCGAAACAAATTTACAACTTCATCAACAGTGAAGCTTTAACGATAGACAACATTGACCCGAATTTAATCAAAAACGAAGTAACCCCGTTGAATACTCCAAGAATCGGTCTTTTAGGTGAAAGCAAAAACATACTTACCTACAATTCGTACAATGGATTATTAACCAGTGACTTTTTTTGCAACGCAACTCCCCCTCTTTTACCTACGGTTAAACAAGAATGGAAAGGAGCTGCCGGTGTAGCCAACACCTCAGGTATCATTGAAGTAACTACAACAACGTTTGGCACAGGCTTTAAACACACTATAGTGCTGAAAAAAGTAAAAATGACAAGAAAAAATGACGACTTCCTACTCGGAGATAGTTTTATATATGGAGAATTAATTACTAATTAATCTATTCTTACGATCAAAAAAGCAATTCTAAATGAATTGCTTTTTTTTTATTACTACTAAAACAATCTAAGAATACGACCATACGAGTTTGTTCTATAAAGCCCCTATATTTCAGACAACATTCATTCTTTTTCTAGCCACTACCCTTATCTCAAGAACAAAATAACTTGTTAAATTTATGTTAATTTTAAATTAAACAATTGTTTAATTTAAACAGTCGTTTAATTTTGTTTTAACAAATAATTAGTCGTTGAAAACAGAATTTACAGAAAAACAAATTCACATTCTAGAAGTAGCTGAAACGCTTTTTGCCGAAAAAGGTTTTGACGGCACTTCCATTCGAGACATCTCTAAAGTAGCAAAAATCAACATTGCAATGATTTCCTATTACTTTGGTTCAAAAGAGCGTCTCCTGCAGTCATTAATCATTCATAAAACTTCAGACATTAAAATCCAACTACAACAATTGTTGGAAGAAGACCTAGATCCTATTGAAAAAGTCAACAAACTAATCGAAATTTACATCAACAGAATCAACAATAATAAAGGTATCTATCGCATCCTTCATTTTGAACTTACATCCAAAAAAAGAGAGGAAAACCTAATGGCTTTCACAGAATTTCGCAAAGGCAATCTCAAATATCTGGAAGCAATCATCGAAGAAGGACAACAAAAAGGAGTTTTTAGAAAAGATGTAATAATTCCATTAATCACCCCAACCATTTTAGGTACTTTTTTTCATTTTCATTTGAACAAAACCTATTTTGAAAACCTACTGAATCTAACAACTGAGACTTCATACAACAATTACATCAAGACTAACTTGACAAAACACATACAACAAACCATTAAAGCCCTTTTGATTTATGAAAATTAGCCCACTATTTGTTTTTGGGATTTTGTGTTGGGGAACTTCGACGGTAACTGCTCAAGATAAAACACATCTTAAGCTGGAAGATGCCGTACAATTGGCCTGGAGCAAAAGCAACGAAATATTGCTAGCTACAACCAAAGTTGCCACCAAAAAATACGAATTACAGGCCAGCAAAAATAATCAATATCCAGATTTGAAAATTTCTGGACAGTACCAGCGCCTTACCAATGCCAATATCGACCTAAAAGCCAATGCAGGCGGTGGCGGCGGATTGGCGGCAGGACCCGTAGACCAATTGATGTTAGGACAAGTTTCGGCCAGTGTCCCCGTTTTTGCAGGGTTTAAAATTCAAAACAATATTGATTTACACGATAATTTATACCTAGCAGAAACAGCAAACGCAGTACAAACCAAAGAGGAATTGGCACTAAAGGTCGTTAACTATTATGCCAACTTGTACAAAGCACAAAAGACTATCGAAATCCTTAAAGAAAATCAAAAACGTGCCAAACAACGCGTGATTGATTTCACCGACTTAGAGAAAAACGGAATTATTCCACGCAATGATTTATTGAAATCACAATTGCAAGTGTCCAAAATTCAACTAGCAATAGATGAAGCCACCAATAATCTGAACATCGTTAATTTCTATTTGGTCAATCTTTTAAAATTAGATCCCAAAACTCAAATTGAAATTGTGGAACAAGATTTTGTCAATTTCCAAATGAATAATGTACCAACCGATGAAGCCCCCGCTTTACAAAACCGAAAAGATCTCGAAGCGCTTCGTCTTCAAGGAAAAGCCACGCAATCAAACGTTAAAATTGCCAAAAGCGCCTACTTCCCAAGCATTGCTATTCTAGGTGGTTATACAGCATTAGATTTACATAACGTGGTAACGGTACAAAACGCAATGAACATTGGAGTGGGTCTATCCTACGATTTAACCAGTTTACTAAAAAATGAGGTGCTCGTAAAAATAGCCCAAAGCAAAGCTTTAGAAGTTCAAAACACACAAGCCATTTTAACCGATTACATCAAAGTACAGGTTCAAAAAGCTATCGAAGAGTATCAATTAGCTATAAAACAAGACATTGTATATGCAGAAGCTATAGACCAAGCCTCCGAAAACTACCGCATTGTCAAAGACAAATACGATAATGGGCTTTCAAACACCAACGATTTACTAGAAGCTGATGTAGATCAATTAACCGCCAAAATCAACAAAGCGCTAGGCAAAGCCAATATCATTCAAAAGTATTATGAATTACTGTCTGTGACAGGACAATTAACCCAAACTTTCAACTCTACAAAAATATAAGTACCCGTTCCATGGAAAAGAAAAAAACAAATATAAAGTTCCTAATGCTTTCGGTAACATTAGTCGTTTTAGGCAGTATTTATGGTATTTACAAATACAATCATGCCCAATCTCATGAAGAAACTGATGATGCACAAATAGAAAAAAACATGGCGCCCATTATTCCAAGAGTTGCGGGTTACATAAGCAAAGTGTATGTACAAGACAATGATTATGTTAAAAAAGGAGACACTTTATTTACCATTGATAAAAAAGATTTTTTAGTAAAAATTGAAGAAGCTAAAGCCGCTTTAATTGGTGCCGAAGGTGGTTTTGAAGCAGCAAAAGCGGATATTGGAAGTGCCTTAGCCAGTATTTCTGTTTCTGAAGCCAATGTACTTTCGGCTGGAGGAAATATTGAAACCGCAAAAATACGATTAGGAAGAGCCTCTAGCGATTTTGCTCGTTACGAAAATCTCTACAAAAATCACACCATCACAAAACAACAATACGAACAAGCATTGGCAGCTAAACAGGAAGCCGAAAGTCAATTGAGAGTATTACAACAACAACAACGTGCTAGTGCCTTTCAAAAATCGGTTATTGAAGCTAAGTCGAAGGTTTCTAACAAACAAACAGAAGTAGCTGCAGCTAACATCAAAAGAGCACAAGCCGTTTTAAATGCAGCCAAACTTAATTTAACCTACACTGTGGTTACCGCTGCAATTGATGGACAAGTGTCTAAAATAGACATTCAACCCGGACAACTGGTACAAGCTGGGCAATCGTTATTTTACATTATTAACAATGACCAAGCTTGGGTAGTTGCTAATTTTAAAGAAACCCAATTGAATAAAATGGTAGTTGGTCAAAAAGTAAGCATGAAAGTAGATGCTTATCCTGATTATGAATTTGTAGGCGCTATTACTTCATTTTCTCCAGCTACAGGATCTCGATTTTCGTTGCTACCCCCAGACAATGCTACCGGTAACTTTGTAAAAACCATTCAAAGACTACCCGTAAAAATTAGTTTGGACAAAACCAATGATGCCAACAAAATTAAACTGTTGCGCCCTGGAATGAATGTAGAAGTTGATGTTCATTTAAAGTAAATTTTGATTAGTGAAAAGTGATTTGCCGGTTGGCCAATTACTATTTACTAATTACCAATTACTAATCACATAGAAATAAAAAAAATGGTGCAAACAGAAGCAGACGACTTAATTGAATATGGCTTTAGAAGAGTAATTATCACAATTACTTGCGTGCTATGCGCAATGCTAGAAGTGGTCGATACAACAATTGTGAACGTAGCGCTCAATAACATGCGAGGTAGTTTGGGAGCGACACTAACTGATGTGGCTTGGGTAATTACTGCTTATGCAATAGCCAATGTAATCATCATCCCCATGACCAGTTGGTTATCACAGCAATTTGGTCGACGCAATTATTTTGCTGTTTCTATTATCATTTTTACTATTTCCTCTTTTTTGTGTGGTAACGCCACCAATATATGGGAATTGGTAGCTTTTCGTTTCATTCAAGGATTGGGTGGTGGCGCCCTTTTGGTAACTGCACAAACAATTGTTACTGAAAGTTACCCTATAGCTAAACGAGGTATGGCTCAAGCTATATATGGCATGGGTGTTATTGTGGGACCAACTTTAGGGCCTCCTCTAGGCGGATATATTGTAGACCGTTTTTCTTGGCCTTATATTTTCTACATCAACATTCCTATTGGAATTATTGCTGCCCTACTGACGCTTTCATTTATAAAAAGTCCAAAATATGGCGTTAAGTTAAAAGTCAACCAAGTCGATTGGTGGGGAATTGTTTTTCTCTCCGCCTTTATTGGGTCCTTACAGTTTGTTTTAGAACATGGGCAACAAGACGATTGGTTCAACAACTCAGTTATCGTGACTTTGAGTGTGGTTTCCTTTTTTGGCTTGTTATTCTTCATTTGGCGCGAACTTACATACGAGCATCCAATAGTGAATTTAAGAGTGCTCAAAGATTCGAACCTAAGAATTGGTACCATCATGTGTTTCATCCTTGGATTTGGATTGTATGGCTCTACTTTTATCATTCCCATTTACACCCAGTCGGTTTTAGGATGGAGTGCTACCGATGCCGGTTTATTATTGATTCCAAGTTCGATTACCACAGGTGTAATGATGCCTATTATTGGTAAAATGATTCAAAAAGGTGTACCACAAACCTATCTTGTGGCCGCTGGTTTTTTCTTGTTTTTCATTTTCACCTATTGGATGCACCTCGTTATCACTCCAGATTCTGGTGTTGAACATTTATTTTGGCCATTGATTCTTAGAGGTGTTGGCTTAGGGCTTTTATTTGTGCCTATCACTACTCTTTCGCTCTCTACCTTAAAAGGAAAACATATTGGCGAAGGTGCCGCCTTTACTGGAATGATGCGTCAATTGGGAGGTTCTTTTGGTATTGCCATTATTACAACCTATATCGCTCGTATCAATCAAGAGCATCGAGTGAATATGATTGGGTATTTAGACCAAACTTCTTTCGAAGTCCAACAAAGAATCCACCAACTACAAATGGGCTTTATGTCCAAAGGTTATGCCATAAACGAGGCAACTTCCAAAGCTTATAAAACATTAGAAATGATGGTAACCCAACAAGCTGCAGTGCTCACTTTTACCGATATATTCTTGTATTTGGGTTATTTGTTCTTACTCTGTATTCCTTTTATTCTATTGATCAAAAAAGGAAAAAACAAAATTAATCCAGCCGATGCCATGCATTAATTTTGAAAACTAACTTTTAGTAGTTAGAAACAAAGTAATTAGGGAGGATACTTAAAAAAAATGGTCCTAAAAGTTCTTTAATTTTAATAATACAATCTAAAATCCAACATCTGGCAAATTGCATATTGCTTTTCAAATAAACTTTCTACTATATCTCTTAAATCATCTTCTTTTTGGCAAAGATCAAAAAAAGTTTTATCGAGCAATTGACTACTAAGTTGACTTGAAGTTACACCGTAACCCGATACTGCTCTGGCCCCGGTTATATCTAAAAAATACTGTGCTTCTTCCTGGTCTAAATCCAATATTTTAGTATTGGCAAAATGTATTATTTTGCCTTTCATTTTCCCTTCGAACAGTTCGGCAATTTCCTCTAAACTATAAAAATAATCATTCAAACAAATAGAATTGGCTTGGCCTGGCATCACCAAATAGATTATTTCATAGGCTTGAAAATTGTTATCATCATACAGTAAAGTACCCAAACTTTCTTCCAATCCTTCGATGGTATCACAAGTTTTGTAGACACTCGTCAAACCAAGTTCGAGCGTCATGTTCTCTAAGTTTCGTAAGGTAATGGTAGGTTGCTCTTGAGAAACATCCGCAACACCTTCCAAGCAAAAAATTAATTTCTCATGAAGCATAGGTATGGGTTTAAAATGGGAGTACAAAAGTAGCACTTCTAATAAGGATACCCTATTTTGAAATGGATAATCTATACATTCACTTTAACCCAGATTCCGCATTAGAAATCTACTCCAACCGAATTCTTCTTCAAAACCAAGTACTTACTCCCATTTTTAAATTCAAAATACAGAAGTATTACATCTTCAAAAATAGTCCGTGAGCACTTGCTTTTATTGAATAATTCAGTTTCGCTACGAAGTCTAATGCGGATTCTGGGTTTAACTTACAGCTTTAAACTAGGGCTACTCTAGGAGTAGGTTGGTTTGCTTCGTACTAACATCTTACTGTTTTCTTCTTTTTTCCCAAAGCCCCACGTGCAATAATTTTCTCTATATACTCTGGGGCATAAGGAGTGGAACACGCTGTGTTACCCATAGCCACAGAAACTTTTCCTATTGCAACAGCAATTTCTTTTGCCTGTTCAGTCAAATCTGGAATACCTCCTCCTACTGCAATAACAAAACCATTCATCACTTGTTTGACTCTATTTTGACTCGTATGTATTTCTTCTTTAATCTTTTGCAGTAAAGCCAAAATCTCTGCTTTATCCAATTGTTCATCAGGTAAAAGAGAGATTAAATTTGAATAGGTTGCCCAACCTGCAGCACGAATATTTTCCTGCTCCGATTGCATCCATTCTAAGGCGAGTTCATGGCCAAACTCACTCTCTGCAGCAACCCATGGCACAGTAAACTCACTTAACATATACCAATACGCGTTTTGAACCCAATGATGTAAAATTTCTTTAGTCATTTTGCTTTCATCGGCTATTAAACCCGCCAAATACATGGCATCCGAGTTACCCGTATCATAAAGTTGTAATGCGAGTGGGAAATCTTTCTTGATTTTTTTCTGAATAATCTTTAAATCTTGTACTCTGACCCCAAAAAACGGTTCACGCGCACCATGTTTTACAAATATTTTTTTAACAGAATCGTTTCCATACGAAGCCAATTCCTGCATTACTTCAATTAGGTCCATCACTTTTCTATTGATTAAACCCTATAAAATTACATAAAATAAATGGGTTCAGCTCTTTATAAGGTAGAAGTTATTATTTGAAAACAACTAGCACACACATACTTTTCAAATAAGCATTTTGAATGATTAACATACTAGGGAATATAAAAGTGACACTATACCCTTTTGAATCGTTTAAAAAAAGACCAAATAATTTCACATGCATTCATATCCTGACTTGTCTTTCCTATTATGGCTTCACTAAGGTATTGATAACCTTGAGGCCATGTGTGTCCTCCATTTAAGACCACATAACTTACTACCTCACTGCTGTTGGTCCCATTAGAGTAAACTCTTTTTTTAATTGTAGTTCCATCGTTGGCAATATCGGGTACATCGGTAATAGTAGGCGTAGGATTACAACCATTTAGTACTACCCATTGATCTATTACTTGAAAATGAGACAAAACCGTTCCTCCGGCAGTTCCACCCGCTGTCATTGCTCCTCCGTTAAACGGCACAAAGGTATCCGAAGTTCCGTGTATATACATTACGGGCACCGATTTTCCTGGTTTACAATTTGGAGCAATTGTAGTTGCTTCCATTGTTGCAGCATCTACTGCAATGGCCGCAATTCTGTTGCTCAATTCACAGCCCAATCGAGAGGACATAAAGCCTCCATTAGAAATACCTGTTGCAAAAATTCTCGAACCATCCACAGCGTAATTAGCTATCATATAATCACACATTTGGTTGAAAAATTTAACATCATTTATCCCCATTTGATTGGGAGTGGTGGGTCTTCCGTCATTCCAGTTTTTTTCAATTCCAGCGGGATATACTAAAACGACTTTATCTCTATCGGCAATAGTTTTAAAATCAGCTATTTTCATCATTCCTTCGGGCGTACCACTTCCACCGTGAATAGCAAAAATCATTGGCATTTTCCCAGCGTTATTGTATCCTGTTGGAAGATAAACCACACAACTTCTTACAATTCCATCCACCGTTAGAGTTATTGTTTTTTGTTCACTCGGTTTTTCTGCTGGCGCAGATATAATCTCATCTTTACTACAAGACAGCATTGTAAATAAAAGAGTAAAGATTACCATAGTAGCTCTCATATGTATATACTTATTTTGGATTAGACATTGGTAATGGCTTTGGTTTGCTGCAATTAAACCAACCTTAAATTACCTGCCATATATTTATTCAAATGTAATTGATTTATGAAAAAAATATTGTCTTAATGATTAGCCATACTCGTTATTCACTTTTAACACGAGTGGAATGCAGCATATCAAACTTCCAACCTTTGTCGGTTAAAATGGCTGTGGCGCTTTCTAGCCAATGTACTTTTCGAATGATTTTATCATCAACAGAAATGGTAGCGTAGTTGTGATAAGCCACCCAAGCCGTTTTATTGGTGACTTTGACATCTATAATTTCAATTTTGTTTACTCGTTTTGGGATGGGCAATTTGAGTTTGGCTTTATTCAAATATTTTGAGATGGTATCGTTATTCCAAACTTCGCCGTGTTCCAAAAGCAAGAAATCTTTGGTATAGTATTTCTCAATGTTTTTAGCTTCTAATTTTGACCAGATTTCATCGAATGATTCTTGCACTAAATTTTGAAACTGTTTTTTGTGGGTTTCCATTACACCTTGAGCGAAGGCTATCGTCGTAAAAAATAGCATTAAAAGTAGGGTGGTATGTTTTTTCATTGTTGTTGAGATTAGAGTGTTGCGTTTATTTTCACTGGGGTTGAGATTAATTTTAGGAATTGCTCTAAATGCACAGAATAACTTGATGATATTTTATACGGGAATAACTGTAAGTGCCTGCCATTATTCATGTTTATCATTTAATTTATTTAATATATTCGGTAAAGAAGATAAAATGATAATTCCATATAGGAAAGTAATTAATATTTGAAAAATCACTACTGTTTTTGCTAAATGGGACACAGGGTGTATATCACCAAAACCCACTGTTGCAGAGGTTGCAGTGCTAAAATAGAACGAATCAATAAAATTAAGCATTGGTTGATTAAAACTTACTTTGTCATACCATGACAATAGCTGATATATATTTGCAAAAAATAATAAAAACAGCAGAAAGCCAAGCAAAGTATGCACTATTCTTTCCTTATAACTGGGATTATGCTTATCATTTTTTGGGTCTTTATAAATTAAAAAAAGAGGGTTTATTGAATTGAGAATATTATCTTTAGAATATAACCAATCGAAAGATGCTACTATTTGCTTGAAAAATACTAAAAAGATAAATCCCATGGTTATCAATGCTATTATTTTTAAAATAATTATTGATATTTCATTATCCTGATGATTACCAAAAGTTTCGAAAATAGCCGCAGGAGTTGTAAAGATCATAATTACTAGAAACCTATTTACATTATTGATTTTCATCTTATACTCTTTTTTATGACTTTGTTCGTTCGCTTACCACTAACCAGCATATAGGTCTGAAAAACCAAGCCTATCAACTCTAAATAAAAGCCCTAGGTCTGACCATATTCAAACTTTATACTTTCCCAAATATATCCTTTTCCTTACTAAAAAAATAAAAATTTCCTAAAATATTCTTTACGAATTTGATATCTTAAACTCCCGTGATTGCCCGCGTGAGGGATAGGAATAAACTACCGAAGTAGTATGGATAGCCCGACCGCAGACAGACAAAGGGGCTCATAACACGTTTGCTATTCGCCCCTTTGGGTGGATGGGGTCACGCCCTAATTATTTTAAAAAACAGGTTATCGAGTAAAAACGAGTTGGTTGCCTTTGGATAAATTGGCATCAAAGGCATAGCCGTCGTAATTGAAGCCTTTCAAATCGTCGAGGGTTTCGGCTTGGGTGTCGAGAATGTAACGCACCATCATTCCGCGGGCTTTTTTGGCAAAAAAACTAATCATTTTTAGTTTTCCGTCTTTGTAGTCTTTGAACTCGGGCGTGACTACGGGCACTTTGAGCGCCTTGGCATCTACGGCAGAAAAATATTCGTTGCTCGCCAAGTTGACAAACAGTTCGTCTTTTTTGAGCTCCTTGTTTAACGCTTGGGTCAAGGTGGTTTTCCAGAATTGGTACAAATTTTGGCTCTCGCCTACGGGCATTTTGGTTCCCATTTCTAAGCGATACGGCTGAATTAAATCTAAGGGTTTGAGCAATCCATACAAACCCGAAAGGATGCGCAAGCGGTCTTGCAACAAGGGCAATTGGTCTTCGGTAAGTGTGTAGGCATCTAAGCCCGTGTACACATCACCATCAAAAGCATAAATGGCAGGACGCGCATTACTTGGGTTGAATGGCGTTTTCCAGTCTTGATTGCGTTGCCAATTCAAATCGGCTAACTTGTCTGAAATCGACATCAAACTAGCTAATTCCTTGGAGGTTTTGAGTTGCAATTCGGCATGCACCACTTTGGATTGCTTTAAAAAAGCAGGCTGCGTAAAGGTAGCAACGGGTAATTCTTGTTCAAAATTTAAGGATTTGGCTGGCGATATGACAATTTTCATCTGTAGATAATATTTTGTTTTTTAAGGTCATATGTTATTCGCATTTCTTCATTGGTATCTGCAACAAACCTTATGTTACTGGCGATTTCACAACTGACTTTTCTTTGCTTTCAAAAATACAATTTGACAAGTTAATACTAACCACTTATGACATTTTTTTAATAAATATTCCTATAGTGATATTCTATAGACTGAATTATAATGTTTATTTTTGGCAATTATCAATAATTAAAAATGGACTATTTTATTATCTGCTTAATTGCAATGCTTGGCTCGGGTTTAACCTTATTTTCAGGCTTTGGACTAGGCACCTTACTTTTACCGGTTTTTACTCTTTTTTTTCCAGTTGAAATAGCAATTGTATTGACAGCCATTGTTCATTTTTTAAATAATATTTTCAAACTTTTCTTATTAGGTAACAAAGCCAATCTACAAATCTTGATTCGATTTGGCATACCGGCAGTGCTATTTGCCTTTCTAGGAGCCTATACCCTTTCATTGATGAATAGTATGAAAACACTTACTACTTTTACCTTTGGCGGTCATGTTTTTAAAATTTTACCAACCAAATTTTGTATTGGTACAATTTTATTCTTTTTTGCTCTTTTCGAGATTATTCCTAGTTGGTCCAAAGTAACTTTTGATAAAAAATTCATTCCAATTGGTGGTATGCTAAGTGGTTTTTTTGGCGGATTGTCTGGAATTCAGGGGGCATTACGTACTGCATTTTTGATACGATTGGATTTGAGTAAAGAATCATTTATTGCTACAGGGGTTGTTATTGCATGTTTCATCGATATTTCTCGACTTTGGGTATACCTTCAAAACTGGTCACAATACGATTCTAAAATCGACTATTACTTGGTCTTTTTTTCAACCTTATCAGCTTTTTTAGGGGCATTTATCGGAAATCGCATTTTGGAAAAAGTCACTTACAATACCATTAAATTGCTAGTAGCGCTATTGCTCATCGTTTTTTCGATACTGCTAATCTTGGGCATTTTATAGAAAAAACAAAAACAATGATTTTTTTTATGTAGATTTGCACTCCAAACTTTAAAAACTGTAAAAAGTATGCGAAATGTTTGGTTCTTATTCTTCTTTTTAAATGCCTTTTTTGGCACAGCTCAGAGTGTAGATTCTTATTTTGAGAAAATCCGCAATAACGACGCAATGCTCACGGCTTTCTTTTCTCAAATGCCCAAAGGAGGCGATCTACATCATCATTACTCCGGATCGGTTTACGCAGAACCCCTAATAGAGTATGCCATAAAAAACAACTTTTACCTCAACTTAGAAACACTCGAAGTACGACCCGAAAGAGGTGATAAAGGCATATGGGAATCCTTTGAAATGATTCAAAAAAATAACGCTTTAACTTTTTACAAACAAAAAATTATCGAAAAATGGTCGATTAAAGACTATAACGGGGTAAGTTACCCCTCAGATAAGCAGTTTTTTGAATCCTTCGAAAAGTTTGAAGCTGCTGTAGCTGGCACTTTCAAAAATGGCCTGTTGGAACTAAAAAACCGCGCCATTAAGGAAAATGTGAGCTATATCGAAACGCAATTATCTACCATCCCTTGTGATATGCAAACGGAGGATTTAACTTCATTTAACGAAAAGCTCCGTCTTTTGGTCGCTCAAAAAGACGAGAAAGCAGTGCTCAAAACCTTGGAACAATTGCATGCCACTTTCACTAAAAGAGACGCTACAAAATATGCCACCAACTTCAACAACGATTTTGTTGAAAAAATGCACAAAGAATTAAAAATTGATGACTCACAATTTACCATGCGCTATCAAAATTTTGTCTTGCGTTTTATGGAACCGGTAGATTTGTTTAAAAACCTAATCATTGCTTTTATCTCTGCCGAAAAATGCGAACTGATAGATGGTGTGAATATCGTTTCGCCAGAAGATGGCGATACCGCTATGAAAGACTATGAATTGCACATGTTGATGTATCAATATTGTCATACCAAATTTCCAAAAGTAAAATACAGCATGCACGCCGGGGAGTTGACTCTTGGATTGGTGCAACCCGAAGAGCTAACGTGGCACATCAACTCTGCTGTCTACACTGCGGGAGCAAACAGAATTGGTCACGGGGTAGATTTGGCTTACGAAAAAAACAACTACGAGTTATTGCGCTATATGGCGAAAAACAAAATCGCGATAGAAATCAATTTGACGAGTAACGAGTTTATTTTGAAAGTAAAAGAGAATCGTCATCCATATAGTATATACAAAGAATTTGGTGTTCCCATCGTAATTAGTACCGACGATGCCGGTATTTTGAGAACCAATCTCACCGAGCAATATGTGCTTTTGGCCAAAAGATACCCACAAGTGAGCTACAAAGACATCAAACAATACGTGTACAACAGTATTCTTTATGGCTTTATCGAAGAAAAGAAAGTAAAAGACCAACTACTAGACGATTTGGATCGCCGATTTAAAAAATTTGAAGCACAATTTCCTTTGAACTAGAAAACTAATATAAACGCTGCTCGTGTTTTCAATGAAATTTCAAAAAAACCATAGATTACAGCTAAAAAAAACATAATTTGTTTAATTTTAGAAACTATTACTTTCTAAAATTAAACAAATTTATGAAATACCAAAAAACCAGCTTATACCACTGTATACTATTACTTGCAGTAGGTTTCTTTCAAACAGTAGGCTTACAAGCCCAAAATCCTGCTAAAAACAAAAAAAACAACACCACAAAATCTTCAACCGTTACTCTTTATAATGGATTAAAATGGCGCAACATTGGTCCGTTTAGAGCAGGTCGCTCATTGGCAGTAGCAGGTCACGCAGATCAACCTTTAACCTATTACTTTGGAGCTACAGGCGGTGGCGTTTGGAAAACCACCGATGGCGGCAACGAATGGTTACCCGTTTCTGATAGTACCTTTACTTCTTCCTCTGTAGGAGCAATTACCGTAGCTCCTTCTGATCCCAACGTGGTGTATGTAGGAATGGGCGAAGCCGATATGCGTTCTAATATCTCCTTTGGCGACGGGATGTACAAATCTGTAAATGCCGGCAAATCTTGGAGCAAAATTGGACTCGACAAAGCCGATGCTATCGGAAACATCGAAGTGCATCCCAACAATCCTGATATTGTTTTTGTAGCTGCAATGGGTAATCCGTTTCATTCCAATCCAGAGCGCGGCATTTACCGCAGTACCGATGGGGGCAAAAACTGGAAATTGGTATTGTCTAAAAATGACAAAACCGGTGGAATGGTGGTCCGCATTGACGTGAACAATCCAAGAGTAATCTATGCGACACTTTGGGAAGCCTACAGAAATGGGCATTCTATGTCTTCTGGAGGAACAGATTCTGGTCTTTTCAAATCTACCGATGGTGGCGACACTTGGACTAACTTAAGTACCAAACCTGGAATGCCAGTAGGACTTTTGGGTAAAATTGGAATCGCCGTTTCGCCAGTAAACTCGAACCGATTGTATGCTTTAGTAGAAAATGACAAAGGTGGACTCTACCGTTCTGATGATGCAGGAGAACATTGGTCACTTATCAACGAAGACAAAAACTTATGGCAACGACCTTGGTACTATATGAACTTACAAGCCGACCCAAAAAATGAAGACGGCTTGATTGTGCTGAATGTAGACGCATGGAAATCCTCTGACGGTGGAAAAAACTTCAAAAAAATACCTGTTCAACATGGTGATACACATGATGTGTGGATCAATCCGAAAAACCCAGAAAACTTTATTATTGGAGATGATGGTGGAGCAGAAATTACCTTTAACGGAGGTGCCAATTTTTCAGATATAGACATTCCAACGAGTCAATTTTATCATGTATCCTTAGACAATGATTTCCCGTACAATATTTATGGTGCACAACAAGACAATTCCTCTGTTAGAATTCCTTCAAGAACCACGGGTTCCAGTATTGACAGAGAAGATTGGTTTCCAGTAGCAGGTGGAGAAGCAGGATACATTCAAGCCGACCCAACCAATTCGGACCTTACTTATGGCGGCGAATATGATGGACAGTTGAGCAAATACAATTCGAGAACCAAACAAGGACAAGACATTTCACCTTATCCTGAATCCAATATTGGTTCACCAGCAAAAGCCAAAAAACACCGCTTTCAATGGACCTACCCTATCGTTTTTTCTCCTCATAATCCCAAAAGAATGTACGTAACCTCACAATATGTGTTAGTTACCGAAGACGGAGGACATTCCTTTACTGCCATAAGTCCAGACTTAACCCGAAATGACCCAAAAACCACTGGAGACACAGGAGGTCCAATTACCAAAGACCAAACGGGAGCCGAAGTCTATGCTACTATTTTTACTTTTTCAGAAGCGCCAACGGAACAAGGGGTACTTTGGACAGGCTCTGACGATGGTTATATTCATGTTTCTAAAAACAATGGAGCAAGCTGGGACAAAGTCAACATTCCGACTTCAATGTTACCCGAGTTTTCTTTGATAAGTATCATTCACACTTCGGAACATACCAAAGGAAAAGCTTATGTGGCTGCCAACAAATACATGTATGGCGACCGCGCTCCTTACCTTTTCAAAACCACAGATTACGGAAAAACTTGGAAGAAAATCACCGCTGGAATTCCTGCTGATGAATATTGCAGAGTACTGCGCGAAGACCCTAACAAACCTGGCCTTTTGTACGCTGGAACTGAGAGAGGCATTTATGTTTCCTTCAACGATGGGGATTCTTGGGAAAAGCTAAACTTGAATTTACCCCTTACGCCTATTCGCGATTTACAAATTCACAAACGCGATAAAGATTTGGTGGTGGCGACACACGGACGTGCTTTCTGGATTTTGGATGACATTACGCCTTTGCACGAAATAATGGATAAAAAGGTAACAGGCGAAAAATACCTTTTCCAACCGAGAACTGCCTTTAGAACACAAGGTCGTCAAAGCGATACCCAATCAGCGGGCACCAATGCTCCAAATGGGGTAATTGTTCGTTTCTATCAAAAAACAAAAGCGACCAAAGAATTAGAACTCGAATTCTTGAACGACAAAAACGAGAGTATTATCAAGTATTCTTCTGTTAAAAATACCAAAGGCGAACCCCAAAAAGTAGCCAAAGAATTCCACCAAGACACGGAAAAAGAAAAAGCAGGTTACGTACCCAACAAAACCGGAATGAACGTATTTGTTTGGAA
The DNA here is from genome assembly GCF_055231795.1 of Flavobacterium riviphilum. Classification (NCBI taxonomy): domain Bacteria; kingdom Pseudomonadati; phylum Bacteroidota; class Flavobacteriia; order Flavobacteriales; family Flavobacteriaceae; genus Flavobacterium; species Flavobacterium riviphilum. Next base: position 25,775 of record NZ_JBUYSY010000013.1, on the reverse strand, counting down.
TATGCGTTATCCGAATGCTACCGAAGTGGAAGGTACTAATGTAATGTGGGCCGGTTCTGGCGTGGGTGCCAAAGTTCTTCCGGGCACGTACAAAGTTCGTTTTATCGAAGACAAAAAAATCATTGGTGAGCAAACCTTTGACATCAAAAAAGACCCAAGAGCCGAAGGAACCGATGCCGACTTGAAAGAACAATTCGAATTCCACCAAAAAGTCAACAAAAAAGTAGACGAAGCACATGTAGCCATCAATAAAATCCGCAAAATTAAAGGACAAATCAATGGGTATGTTGGGGCCGTGAAAGATTCGGTGATGGTGAAAGAAATGAAAAAAATGACCGAGCCTACCATCAAATCTTTAGAAGAACTCGAGGCTACTTTGATGCAGGCCAAAGCCAAAGCCCCACAAGACGTTTTGGCCTACCCTATTATGCTAAACGATAAAATGGCGGGATTGGGTTCGAATGTTTCCTCAGGAGACACCAAACCAACCAAAGGCGCTTATGAAGTGTACGACGATTTGGCCAAAAAAATTGATGCCGCCGTAGCGAAAGTCAACGAAATCGCAACGGTCAAAGTACCCGAACTCAATGCCTTTATCCAACAAAAGCAGATTCCTGCCATAGTGATAGAGGATAAAAAATAAAACACAAAAAGCCGTCTTTAGCATGCACCCAAAGACGGCTTTTTATTTATAAATTTGATTATTTCAAATCACTCAAATCGGAACCACTTTCTAATTCTACTGGTTCTTGTTGAGGCAAAAACAACCTTGCTGTAAGATCTCCTTTTAACTTTACAGCAGCCCCTTTAACCTCTAACCAACTTCCTTCTCTTAATCCTAGTACAGGCAAAGAATTGTAGGCATGAAATTCTTTAATTCGAGTTTCTCTTGTTTCTCCCATATGGGTAGAATCAGGAATTGGATCTAAATAATGAGGATTCAAATTAAATGGAATGACACCTAAAGTTTGAAAGCTTGGCGGATACATTATAGGCATGTCATTTGTAGTCTGCATACTTAGCCCGCAAATATTACTTCCCGCACTGGTGCCCAAATAAGGAGTCCCATTTTTAATGGTATCGGACAAGAGCTGCATCACATTGTTTTTATACAATTGGCTTACCAATACAAAAGTATTACCGCCACCTGTAAAAATTCCTTGAGCCTCACGAATCGCTTTTTGAGGATCATCAAACTCATGAATTCCTTTCACCTTAATTCCAATGCTGGCAAACGCTTGGGCTACCTTCTCCGTATACTCGTCATGAGAAATTCCACTAGGTCTAGCATAGGGAATAAATAAAATTTGAGAACATGAGCCAAAATGAGAGGAAAGTTCTGGTAACAAATATTCTAAATAGGAGCCTCCATGCAAAGTTGATGTACTGGCGATAATGCAATTTTTCATAATTGTTTGTTTAAATAGCTAAAGGTGTTGAAAGTAATTTTTAAATTAACATATTTTTACCAACCCATTAATAATTAATTGGGAAGTATTTGAAATACTTTTACCACAATTCATCACGATGATACAACAAATGTCTTAATTAATTTCATAAGATAAATAAAAACTAAGTAACTAATTACATTAAACCTTGTTTACCATTGAAACTAAATAAAATTCTAGTTATTGCATGTATTATCTGGTATACAGAATCGCTGAGTCAATCCATTACAAATCAATTTGTTCAAGGCAAAATTCTAGTAGACACTAACTTTATTGATGGCGTAAATATAAAAAACGAAACCACAAAAACCTCCACCACTAGCCGAATTGAAGGTTATTTCAGAATACCGGCAAAAGAAGGTGATATTCTAGTTTTTTCGGCAGTAAATTTAGAAACCAGAACAAAAATCATAACCAAGACCGATCTTAATTCGAACAACTTGATTGTTAAAATGCATATCAAAAGTGTTATTTTGAAAGATGTAAACATTAACGATTATCAAAGTATTACTACGCAAAGTGTGGGCATTCCATCGGCTAGCAAAAAATTCACCCCAGCCGAACGCAAACTCCATACAGCGACTTCAGGATTTGGAATTGATGGCATTCTTAACACATTTTCTGGGCGGAAACAAATGCTTGAAAAAGAAATTATCATTGAAAAAAAAGAACAACTTTTACTTAAACTTGAGTACCTGTTCAAAGAAGAATATTACATAAATAGGCTACAAATCCCCAAAGACCACATTAAAGGCTTTCAATACTACTGCATAGAAGATACGCCATTTACTAATGCTATAACCACTAAAAATAAAACTTTATGCGAATTTTTAATCATAAAGTTGGCCGAAAGATACCTTCAAACTATTGCAAATGAAAATAAGTAACACTTGTACTCTGATTTTATGTCTGATTGTAAATTTCGTGTTTGCACAATCGCCCGAAGTATCCAAAAACTGGATTCGAGGTAAAATCTTAGCCCATTCAGGGCTTTTTTCCGAAATTGAAGTAATCAACTTGACCTCTGAAGAAAGTGTAAAAGTAAATAGCAATGGAGAATTTCAAATAGAAGGAAAAACTGGGGATATTTTATTCTTTTGCTCCAAAAACTTTAAACCTTATAAAAAAACCATTACAACGGAGGAACTATCAAAACAAACCCTTTGTATCGAATTAATACCTAAAGGTATTGAACTAGAAGAAGTAATCATCAATCAATATCCCAACATCAATGCAAAAGCGCTAGGAATAATACCCAGCAACCAAAAGTCATACAGTGTAGCAGAAAGGAAATTAAAATCCAGTGGCAGTGGAATTGATGGAGTCATCAACCTATTGTCAGGACGCAAAGAATTGCTTAAAAAAGAATTGGAAATAGAAACAAAAGAAAAAAATCTGGCACAATTACGACTATGGTATTCAAACGACTTCTTTTACAAGTCTTTGAATATGAACCAAGACAACCTCGCATCTTTCCAATATTATTGCATTGAAAACGAGAGCTTTGCCAAACTCCTCAATACAAAAAACAAAAAAGAAATAGTCGCGGCATTACTTCAATTGGCAGATAGATATAAAAATTTAAATGCCAATGTCGAAAAAATATAAGCTATTTATCTGCCTTTTTTTACTATCCGCACTAGCATTAGCACAAGAAAGAGTGCTTTTGAGAGGAAAGGTTAGTAATAATGTCGGGGTTATTGTCAATGGTTTTGTTTTTAATCTCAATGCAAAAAAGAGAGTTTCGGTATCCGAAGAAGGCTTTTTCGAGATACTTGCAAAACCAAAAGATACTTTGATGCTAGGATGTTTGGCTTGTTATCCAAAAAACAAAATCTTAGACAAATCTAACTTCAACCTACCAATCATTGAAATCCATTTAGACTTGTTCGACAATGAGTTAAAAGAAGTTATTGTAAAGAATGCTAAAAAATTAAAAGTTACAAATGAAAATTCGCAACAATATGTGGACCGCATGTATGTAGACGATATTCAATCTTCGCCTACCAATCCGCTATTGCCTCCAACCTTAACAAACGGAGTTAATTTTGTACGCCTTTTTAAAGAAATTAGCAAAATACTACAAAAGAAAAAAGAACTTAAGCAAACAAAAAATAAACCCATAAATTATTACAAAGAAGTTACCCAAAGAATTCCTATTGAAACCTTGACTAAAAACTTAAAAATACAAGAGCAAGATTTGGTAACCTTTTTCCATTTTTGTGAAAATGACAAGCGGTTTTTCGATATAGTTTCAGAGCAAAATGATTTTATTCTTATGGATTTTTTGATAACCAAGAACAAAGAATTTAAAAGTTTGTTTACTTTTGAAAAATGAAAAAAACAGTATTTCTACTAGGATTAGTTTTCCTTTTCGTTTCCACTTCTGCCTTTGAATTTCACAAATTTTATGTATCCATTACTCAAGTACAATTTGTACCCGCAAAAAAAAGAGTTGAAATTACCTCTCGTATTTTTTTGGATGATTTGAATAAAGTCTTGGAAAAAAAATACCAAAAAAAAATACTCACCTATACGAATACAACGACAAACGAAGAGCAGCTAATCTTAAAAAAGTACCTAAATGACCATTTTAAGATAAAGATAAATGGGCAGCAAAAACCACTACAATATCATGCTTCGGAACTCGAAGAAGATGTCGTGGGAGTCTATCTTTCCATACAAGAGGTAAAAAGTATTCAAAGCTTTGAAATACAAAACAGCGTATTAATGGATTTTATTGCTGAACAGCAAAACATCATGCACTTCACCGCAAATGGAGTAAAGAAAAGTTTAAACTTTACCGAAAATTCCAAAGTTCAAATGTTAAAATACTAGTTGTTACTACTCTTTTACGTTAAAATTATTATTTTCACGCCCAAAGTTAAATTTTCCATAAACACTTAGTCTTACACGGGGAAGGAAACAGATAAATGGAGGCCCAAATCTTAACTTTGAGAAACCAACTAGAAACAGCAACTTTCCAAATAAAACCAAATAGTATAACACATGAAAAAAAACCTATTTTTATTACTAATCCCAACAATGATGTGGGCCCAAGAGAAAGCTACTTCCCCTCAGAAAGGCTCTTACGATCATAATAAGTTCAGTCAAATGTATGATGTACTGGCCACACCAAATATGTTTCGTACTGCTGCGGGGGCTCCAGGTCCAGCTTATTATCAGCAACAAGCTGATTACAAAATTGACATAGAATTAGATGATAAAAATTCAAAATTATATGGTGTTGAAACAATTACCTACCACAACAATTCACCTGATAAACTAGAATATCTGTGGTTGCAGTTAGACCAAAATCAGGCAGCTAAAAACTCACAAACACCTTTAGCTGAAAATGAAAAAATCGAAGCGGTATTATCACCCAACAAATTCACAAACAAATATCTAAAAGAAAAATTAGATCGAGGTTTCAAATTAGAATTCGTTAAGGATGCTAATGGAAAACCAATGAATTACACGGTAAATCAAACCATGATGCGTATCGATTTACCAACACCAATGAAACCAGGTGAGAAAATTTCATTCTCCATAAAATGGTGGTATAACTTGAACAACTATCAACAAGACGGTTTCCGTTCTGGATATGAATTTTTTGAAAAAGATGGTAATAAACTGTATATCATTGCCCAATTTTACCCAAGAATGGCAGTTTACAACGACGTAGAAGGCTGGCAAAATCAACAATTTTGGGGAAGTGGTGAGTTTGCTTTACCATTTGGAAATTTTGATGTAAATATTACTGTTCCTGCTGACCACGTTATGGAAGCTACAGGCGAATTACAAAACCCAGCCGAAGTTTTCTCTCCTGAACAACTAAGACGCTATAATCAAGCCAAAACGAGTTTTGATAAGCCCGTAATTATTGTTACTCAAACAGAAGCAGAAGCAGCTGAAAAAGGATTTTCAACTCAGAAAAAAACTTGGAAATTTAGCGCCAAAAATGTGAGAGACTTTGGAATAGCTACCTCTAGAAAATTCATTTTTGATGCTATGGCGGTAAAACTAAACAACAAAGTTGTTATGGCCACTTCGGTTTACCCAAAAGAAGCCAACCCACTTTGGGAAGAAACTTCTACAAGAACCGTAGCACATACTTTAAAGAGTTATTCTTCTCATACTTTTGACTACCCTTATCCAAAGGCCGTATCAGTATCCGCCGAAGATCAAGGTATGGAATATCCGATGATTTGCTGGAATTTTGGAAGACCTGATGCCAATGGCGTTATCGATCCTCAAATAAAAAACGGTATGATCGGTGTTATCATTCACGAAGTAGGACACAACTTTTTCCCAATGATTGTTAACTCGGACGAACGCCAATGGACATGGATGGACGAAGGTTTAAATACTTTCATGCAATACATGGCTGAGCAAGAATTAGGAAACAATTTCCCATCTAGACGTGGGCCTGCGAAAAACATAGTGCCTTATATGAGTGGCGACCAAAAAATGTTAGAGCCAATCATGAGCAATTCAGAAAGTCTTATTCAATTTGGCAACAACGCTTATGCAAAACCAGCAACAGCATTAAACATTTTGAGAGAAACGGTTATGGGTAGAGAGTTGTTTGATCATGCTTTTAAAACGTATGCCAACCGTTGGAAATTCAAACACCCAACCCCAGAAGATTTTTTCAGAACGATGGAAGATGCTTCGGCTTTTGATTTGGACTGGTTTTGGAGAGGTTGGTTCTACTCTACTGATGTTGTTGATATCGGTATTTCGGAAGTGAAACAATATTTTGTAACCGACAATCCTACAACAGAGTTGTCCAATTCTAAAGTTCGCAAAGGAAGATTTGGAGAAGAAAAAGGACCATTTGTGTATTTGGTTGACTCTAAAAACCCTGAGTTAAAAGAAGCCCACAAAAAAGCATTAGAAATTAATGATTTTGCTTTACTTTCTGATTTTGTAAACGAAAAATTAACTGCTGAAGAAAAGTCAAAGTTAGAATCACCTAAATACTTTTACGAAGTAGAATTTAACAAACCTGGTGGGTTAATCATGCCTATACTTGTAGAATTGACTTTTGAAGATGGTACTACGCAAAACTTCAAATACCCTGCGCAAATTTGGAGAAAAAACAACGATACTGCCAAAAAAGTATTTGCTACATCAAAAGCAATTAGAAAAATTCAAATTGACCCCAAATTAGAAACTGCGGATATCGATGTGTCAAATAACTCTTGGCCCAAAGAAGAAGTAAAATCTCGATTTGATTAAAACTTCAATTACAAATTTACAAGCCCGATTATCATCGGGCTTGTTTCGTTTTAACAAGTGAATCAAGGACTATTCAATATAAAAAAAAGTTAAATAAAAGATAAATTTCACGGAGTAAGTCATTAAGCAAAGCCAATAAACACCGAAACAAAGATTAATTTAATAAGTTTGCTTATCTATTCCAAAACATTACTTTTCATAAAAAACGAAAACCCAAAAATATGGCAATTGCTGAAAATTTACTGCAAATCACACAATCCCTTCCTCAACATGTTACGCTCGTGGCGGTATCTAAAACTAAGCCTGTAAAAGATTTAATGGAAGCCTATGCTGCCGGACAACGTATTTTTGGAGAAAATAAAATCCAAGAAATGGTTGATAAATGGGAACAAATGCCCAAAGACATTGATTGGCATATGATAGGCCATGTTCAAACGAATAAAGTAAAATACATGGCTCCTTTTGTAAAATTAATTCACGGAGTCGATAGTTTAAAGCTGTTAGAAGAAATAAATAAACAAGCCCTAAAAAACAATCGAATAATTGATTGTTTATTACAAATTTATATTGCCGAGGAAGAATCAAAGTTTGGTATGGATGAAACAGAATTAGAAAACCTACTCCACTCCACTTCTTTCAAACAAATGAATAACATTAGAATCGTTGGACTTATGGGAATGGCCACCTTTACGGATAATCAGGCTCAAATCAAAAAAGAGTTCAGCCATTTAAAATCAATATTCGATTCACTTAATACCAAAAACATAAAAAACTGCCAGCTGAACATTATCTCTATGGGCATGTCTGGAGATTATCCATTAGCCATTGAATGTGGCAGTACTATGGTTAGAATTGGAAGTAGTATCTTTGGCGGAAGGTAATAACCCATTATACCTGCCTAAAATTTGAAATTATTATACTGAATACTAAAATTTGTAAACTGAATACTGAATTTGTACGCAATACTTGACATAGAAACCACTGGAGGACAATTCAATGAAGAAGGAATCACCGAAATTGCTATCTACAAATTCGATGGTCACCAAATAGTAGATCAATTTATCAGTTTGGTCAATCCTGAAATTCCTATACAACCGTTTGTGGTGAAACTCACCGGAATAAACAATGCCATGTTGCGTTCGGCTCCAAAATTCTATGAAATTGCCAAACGCATCATCGAGATCACCAACGATTGTATATTAGTGGCACACAATGCTAGTTTTGATTATCGAATCTTAAGAACAGAATTCCGAAGATTGGGCTATGATTTCAACATGAAAACCCTTTGTACGGTTGAGTTATCTCAAAAATTACTACCCGAACAACCTTCGCATAGCCTAGGCAAACTCGTAAGAGCACTTGGCATTCCTATGGCAGATAGACATCGTGCCAACGGTGATGCAATGGCCACTGTCAAACTCTTTCAATTATTACTCGAAAAAGATGTCGAAAAAACAATCCTAAAAGATTTAATTAAAACCGAAATTGAAAAGGGACTCACACCAAAATTATTAGATATTGTTCAAAGTCTTCCCTCTCGCACGGGCATCTATTACATCCATAATGATAAAGGAAATCTCATTTATATAGGAAAAAGTAGAAATATAAAGAAAAGAGTCAATCAACATTTTACAGGAAAATCGAATAAATGTAAAAAAATTCAAGCCGAGGTCTATACAGTTACTTTTGAAGAAACAGGAAGCGAATTGATTGCATTGCTCAAAGAAAGTGAAGAAATAAAGATCAACAAACCCATTTTGAACCGCGCTCAGCGCAAAAGTATTTTTCAACTTGCCCTTTATGCTGAAAAAGATAAAAATGGCTATTTGAACCTTAAAATTCAAAAATTTGACGGGAGAAAAAAAGAAATCACTTCTTTTTCCTCTTTACAAGAAGCCAAAAACACCTTGTTTAAAATTACCACGCAATATCATTTATGTCAAAAATTAAATGGTTTGTATCAATCCAAAAAAGAATGTTTCCAATACGGAATAAAAGAATGTGATGGTGCCTGCGTTGGCGAAATTTCATCTGACGTATACAATCAAAGAGTAGAGCAATTTATTACCGAAAACAATTTCCAAACGCAAAACATGATTCTTATCGACAAGGGTCGAACAATTAGCGAACGTTCTGCCATTTTAATTGAAAATGGCATCTACAAAGGCTACGCTTTTTACCAACTGAATCACCAAATAACACAACCAGAGATATTACGCAACATTCTTATCCCCATGCAAAATACCAGAGATGCTAAAAACATCATTCAAAGTCACATCAGAAAAAGTAAATCATTAAAAGTAATTCACTTTTAGACTCATAAACAATGAAGTATTTAATCACCATTGTTGGTCCAACAGCTATAGGAAAAACGGCTTTAAGTATTGTGCTTGCTCAACACTATAACTGCGAAATTATTTCCTGCGATAGCAGACAGTTTTTTAAAGAAATGACCATTGGAACAGCAGTTCCTACTCAAGAAGAACTACAATCGGCCCCTCATCATTTCATACAGAATAAATCCATTTTTGAAAATTACACGGTAGGTGATTTTGAAAAAGAAGCACTCGCTAAAATTGAGCAATTGTTCACCACCAACGATTTTGTGGTCATGGTTGGCGGTTCGGGTTTGTATGTAGATGCGGTTGTAAAAGGGTTTGATGATTTTCCAGACATTGACGCTTCGATCAGAACAAGCATTCAACTACAGTACGAAACAGATGGTATTATTTTTTTACAAAACCAACTAAAAACTCTAGACCCCATTTATTTCGAAAAAATTGCAAAGGAAAATCCCCAAACCTTACTCAACCCACAACGAATGATGCGTTTTGTAGAAGTTTGCATAGGTACTGGAAAACCCTACTCTTCATTTTTGAATCAAAAAAAGAATACACGCAATTTCACTCCAATTCTAATTGGTTTAGAAGCTGACAGAAATGTAATGTACGAAAGAATTAATTTACGTGTCGATCAGATGATACAAGAAGGTTTACTTGCCGAGGCACAAAATTTATATCGCCATCAAGCACTAAATGCGTTACAAACTGTAGGCTATAAAGAATTGTTCCGCTATTTGGAAGGCGAGTACGATTTAACTTTTGCTATTGAGGAAATTAAAAAAAATACCCGACGTTTTTCGAAAAGACAACTCACTTGGTTTAAACGAAAAGAAAACACACAATGGTTTGATTATTTAGTTGATAGAAAAGAAATTATAAAACACATAGATTCAACCATAGCATCTGATGTAAAGCCCTAAAACAAGGTATTCTAGCCTCGACTGAAAAAATTAACCTTTTAAATCGATTTCTAAGTTTAGGATTACTTACGGGCAAGTTGTTTTTACAACTACCCAAAGATTCACTCCAAATAAAATTTAATACTTATTGCAACACTATGCCAATATCGCCTAATTTCACTTCAATATTTTCAAAAAACTGGGACATTAATTTTACACAATGTGCACCAAATGGCTATCTAAAATACACCGAATTGTGTAATTTACTTCAGTTAACTGCATCAGCTCATTCTGAAATTGGCGGTATTAGCTTTATGGATATGCAAGCCTTTCATCAAGCTTGGGTTTTGAGCCGAATGCGGGTTGAAATCACAGAATTACCAAAATGGGGAGACAAAGTAACTGTTGTTACATGGATTAATTCGCTTGAAAATTCTCGTTCGGTTAGAGCGCTTGAAATGCACTTGAATGGAAAAAAAATAGTAGGATCCGAAACGTTTTGGGCAGTCATCAATACTCAGAAAAGAAGACCTGAGTCCTTAGCTTTACCGCATGACCATTTTGAATTGTTTCCAAACCGAAAAGCCACCGTGCAAACATTTTCTAAAATCAACATCGAACATGAAAAAGAAATAGTGTTTGATAAAACTGTATTTCTATCTGATTTAGATATTGTAAATCACGCCAATAATGTAAAATATTTTGAATGGTGTTTGGATTTGATGGATCCAAAAGTAATTTTAAAACAAAAGATTGATAGTTTTGAAATGAATTTTATCAAAGAACTTTCGCTAAATGATAAAGTCGAGATTCATGAAAACATATCGGATGAGGAAACTATTTTTTCGATAACCAAACAACATAAAGTTTGTTTCGCCTTACAACTTCATCTAAAATAAAAAAGCTTCGATTTACGAAGCTTTTTTATTTCAAATTATGTAGTTTGATTGTTTTTAACCACCAAACGGAATCCTTCACCATGAATGTTTAAGATTTCGACATCTTCGTCTAATTTGAGATATTTTCTCAATTTGGCAATATAAACATCCATACTTCTTGAAGTAAAATAGTTGTCATCTCTCCAAATTTTAGTAAGTGCTAATTCTCTTGGCATCAAATCATTTTCGTGAAGAATTAACATTTTAAGCAATTCGTTTTCTTTTGGAGATAATTTCACAGGTTCTTCGTCTTGGAACGTTAAAAAACGTAATTTAGAATTTAAATGAAACTTACCGATGTTAAATTCAAACTGAACTTGGTCTGGTTTCACCTCTGAAGATTTTCTTTGAATGATGGCTTTTATTTTCATCAATAAAACTTCTGAATCAAAAGGTTTATTCAAATAATCATCAGCGCCTGCTTTATAGCCTTTCATGACATCTTCTTTCATGTTTTTGGCCGTTAAAAAGATGATTGGCACATCAGCGTTTTTCTCGCGAATTTCTTTAGCTAAGGTGTATCCGTCTTTATAAGGCATCATTACATCCAAAATACATAAATCAAAATTATCTTTTTTGAATTTTTCAAAACCTTCCATACCATTTTTTGCCAAGACCACTTCAAAGTCATTTAGCATTAAATAATCTTTTAAAACCGCTCCAAAATTTAAATCGTCTTCTACAAGTAGAATTTTTTTATTTACATTTTCCATAAACTAATTTATTAGTGGTATTTTAATAATAAAGGTACTTCCTTTACCTTTTTCGCTTTCAACATATACTTGACCGTTATGGTCTTCAACTATTTGTTTGACATAGGCTAATCCTAGTCCATGTCCTTTTACATTATGTACATCTCCGGTATGTTCTCTATAAAATTTTTCAAAAACACGTTTCTGCGCTATTTTACTCATTCCTAATCCATTATCTTTAATTTTTATCAAAAGCATATCTTTGATGTTTTCGGTAAAAATTTCAATTTCAGGGGTACCTTGTGTATATTTTATAGCATTTTCTAATATATTCACTATTACGTTTGTAAAATGAAAATCATTCAACAAAACCGTGGTTCTTGAGGCATTATAAAACTTGCGAATGGAACCGCCTCGGTCTTCCAAAATTAGATGTACGTGTTCGATGGCGTCTTCAATGACTTCTTCTGCATTTTTAGATTCTTTTACGATATCTAATTCTTTCTTCTCGAGTTTAGAAATTCTAAGAACATTTTCTACTTGAGCATGCATTCGTTTATTTTCCTCCCGAATCATCCCTAAATATTTATAAACTTTTTCTTTGTCTTCAATAATTTTAGGGTTTTTAATAGCATCTAAAGCTAAATTAATGGTTGCAATAGGTGTTTTAAATTCATGCGTCATATTGTTGATGAAATCGGTTTTAATCTCAGAAATTTGTCGCTGACGAATTAACTGATTCAAAGCCGAAGTATAAGCAATAAGAATAATTAAAGTAAAGATAATTGACAGTACGGTAATACTTACCAATTCTGATAACAAAAACTTTTTCTTATTTGGAAACGTAACAAGCAACTTGTATTTTTCTACTCCTTCATTATCGGTAAAAATTGGAATCGAATAAGTAGCTTCTTCATCAAAAGCAAAATTTTCAGTTCTAATTTTAGTAGCTAATCCATTACTATAAACGCCAAATTCAAAGTGAGTATTTACTCCATTTTCATCTAACTCTTTTTTTATCAATTTGTAAAGAACTTCATTTGAAACTCGCTCTTGTATTGGCATAGCCGAGGCTATATCTTTGTATGAAATTTCAAATTGAGCATTGTCCAAAATATCTAGACTTCCTGATTTCTCAATTTTTATATCAGGGATTAAACTCTTTTGATACTCAGAATTATCAACACTATTGTTGTTGTATACTTCTGTCTTTCTTTTTGAATTAAAATTTTTAAACTTTAAATCATCTTTATTTCCTGACGAAAAAGAAGGATTTAATCCATAATCCTCAGAAATGATACTATTTGAATAAACGATGGTTTTATTCGTCTTTTTGTTTTTTTGCACTAAGGTAAATTCCATAATATCCTCTCTTTGAGGAATTCTACCCGTACTGTCTTTTAGTTTTGTATAGCGATCATAAAAATTATAAGCTTCTTGCTTTTCTAATTTCTCGGCAACATTTCCTATAACTTGTTTGACATGAAATTTAAATTGTTCGTCATTATTTTTAAAAGAGGAATTAAACCAATACACCTGAACTAGTATAATCCCAATTAGAGACAAACTCATTAAAAGCACTAATAATCTAAAAAACATTTTATTCATGACACAAAATTAACATTTTAACACTATAACAAATAATGTATTAACCAAATATTAACAAAATATCACCAAATTGACGATTCTATAAAAATTTAAGAATTTTAACAATTTGAGCTTTTGTATCTTGGTATTCTATGTTCTCTATCACAAAATCGCTTTTAGGAATACGTTGTGCATCGGTCCATTGTGCAGCCATTCTATTACGTATAGAGGCTATTGTAGCAGCATCTCTTTGCTGAACACGCTCCAACCTGAGATTTTCTGGAGCCGTTACAGTTATGATTTTATCACATTTTTTATCACTGCCACTTTCAAACAATATTGCTGCCTCATAGATTACATAAGGATGATCTTGATGTAGGTTAAGCCAATCATTAAAATGTTTTGCTACTGCAGGATGAACAATAGCATTAAGTTGTTGAAGTTTATCAGGGTCTGAAAATACTATTTCAGCCAATCGCGACCTATTTAAGGATTGTCCATCAAAGATACTATCCCCAAAACATTGGCGTATTGCAGTCAAAATACTATCGTTCTGCATCACCTCTTTGGCAGCATCATCAGCTATATAAACAGGAAAACCAAATTCTTTAAAAATTTTGGCAACGGTAGTTTTTCCACTACCTATTCCTCCTGTCAAACCGATTATTTTTGTCATTTACACTTTAAAGAATAATTCAGGAAATGCCTCCTGAGGCTTTTGTTTTAAAACCAACACTTTGATGTAAGACCATAAAAACCCAGTTCCATAACCCCAAAATTGTTTCCAAACCGCAATAATGGAGTAATAGCCAATTTTAATACTCTTGTTTTGAATTGACGATGTCAAAAATATGATGATAAAATACAAGAAGTACAATTGCAATACAAAATCGAATTTTTGACTAAAAAGATACAACAAAATAGCAACTACAAACCCAACTGTAAAAAATGTAGGAAAAAAATAAGTGATTTTATTGTATTTGGGATACCAACTATTTAATATTGGTCTAGCCTTTCCAAATTTACTCACTTGAATACTGAATTTATCCCAATCTATTCTACGTTTATGATATACATAAGCTTTCGGAATCAATTTTGTCTCAAAACCAAGTTCCCACAATCGAATAGACAAATCCGGGTCTTCACCTGGGTGAATATTTCCAAATCCTTTAGAAGCTTCAAAAGCTTTTCTTGACAACCCCATATTAAAACTTCTAGGTTGAAATTTGTCAATTTTCTCAGAACCGCCTCTTATACCACCAGTAGTTAAAAAAGAAGTCATGGCAAAATTTATCGCCTTTTGAATATCGGAAAAACTATCTAAAGCACTATCTGGACCACCAAAACAATCCACATAGTGTTCATTTAAAGAAGCTTCTACTTCATTTAAATAATTAGAAGGAATAATACAATCAGAATCAAAAATGATGAAATAATTCCCTCTAGCTTTTGTCATTCCATAGTTTCTGGAATCTCCAGGTCCTGAATTTGCTTTATAATAATACGAAATATTCAAAGAGTGAGCATATTTCTCCAATACTTCTTGACACCTTACTGTTGATCCATCCTCTACGATTACAACTTCAAACACATCGTGATATTGTACTTTTGATAAACTCAATAACAATTCATCAATTTCATCAGGCCGGTTATAAACAGGAATTATTAAAGAAAAAAACATAAATTTTAAACAATAAGTATTAAAAATAAATTAAAAAGCAAAGATAACATTTATTCAAACATTTCCATTATTTCTTGACTGACACCCACACTAGAAAATCCGCCATCATGCATTAAATTTTGCATCGTTACTTTGCGTGTTAAATCCGAAAAAAGTGTTACAGCATAATTAGCGCATTCCAAAGCTGTAGCATTGCCTAATGGAGCCATTTTTTCAGAATAAGCAATAAAACCTTTAAAACCTTTCACCCCGTGCCCTGCTTTAGTAGCTGTTGGCGATTGTGAAATAGTATTGACTCTTACTTTTGATTTCTTACCAAAAAAGTAACCAAAACTTCTAGCGATAGACTCCAAGAATGCTTTGTTATCAGCCATATCGTTATAATCAGGAAACACCCGTTCCGCTGCCATATAACTCAATGCCACTATACTTCCCCATTCGTTCATCGCTTCTTTTTGATATAAAACCTGAAGTACTTTATGAAAGGAAACTGCTGACACATCCCAACCTTTTGTAGTAAAATCATAATTTTGGTTAGTATAATGATTCCCTTTGCGCACATTCACGGACATTCCAATAGAATGCAATACAAAATCAATTTTACCACCTAAAACTTTGAGAGACTCATCTACCAAATTCTCCAAATCCGAAACAGAAGTTGCATCTGCAGGGATAATCATAGCGCCAGTTTTCTTGGCCAAGTCTTCAATATTCCCCATTCTAATAGAAGCGGGTGCATTCGACAAAACAAAAATCCCTCCCTCTTCATGAACTCTTTCGGCGGTTTTCCAAGCTATGGAATTCTCATCCAAAGCCCCAAAGATAATTCCTCTTTTTCCTTTCAGTAAATTATACATACGTTCATTTTTTGATATAAAAAAAACACCTTACTTGCATTTTAAATGAATAAAACAAAAATAAGGTGTTTCAAAAATAAATTCTTTATACTATACTCGGCACATTGACCAATTCATTAGCTTCTGCTTGGTAATCTACTCCTTCACATTTAAACCCGAATAAATTATAAAAATCTTGTCGGTATCCTTCTAAATCAGCAATTTCGGATAAATTTTCAGTTGTAGCTTGCGGCCATAAATTGGAAATAAACTCTTGTACATCTACTCTCATTTCCCAATCATCTATACGGATACGACCTTGTTCGTCTGTTGCTATACCATTTGCTGAATACAAACGCTCACTGTACAAACGTTGAATTTGTTCAATACAACCTTCATGAATCCCTTTTTCTTTCATGATTTTGTACAATAACGAAATGTACAAAGGAATAACCGGAATAGCCGAACTTGCTTGAGTAACTAGAGCTTTATTCACAGAAACATAGGCTTTACCATTAATATCTTTTAAACTATCGGCAATTGTAAAAGCGGTTGCTTCTAAATGATCCTTTGCTCGACCAATTGTTCCTTTTCTATATACAGCTTCCGTCAATGCAGGCCCAATATAAGAATACGCTACAGTCATTGCACCATCAGCCAATAAATTTTTAGCTTTAAGCGCTTCGATCCACATAGCCCAATCTTCACCTCCCATTACTGCAACTGTATTTTCAATATCATCGCCATCGCAAGGTTGAATGGAAATTTCAGTCACTTTACCCGAATGAAAATCTACGGTCTTATTAGTGTAAACACCTCCAATAGGTTTTAATGTAGAACGATGCAATACACCTGTTACTGGGTGCAAACGAACTGGAGAAGCTAAACTATAAATCACTAAGTCAACTTGACCTAAATCTTTTTTAATTAAATCTATAGTTTGTTGTTTTACTTCATTTGAAAACGCATCGCCATTGATACTTTTAGCATACAAACCAGCTTTATGTGCTTCTTTTTCAAAAGCAGCTGCATTGTACCACCCTGGTGAAGCTGTTTTTCCAGCCTCGGCTGGTTTTTCAAAAAACACCCCTATAGTTGCGGCATCAGAACCAAAAGCACTAGTAATTCTTGAGGCCAAACCAAAACCTGTTGAAGCACCTACCACAAGTACTTTTTTCGCACCTTCAATTTTACCTTTGGATTTGATGTATTCAATTTGATTTTTTACATTTTGCTCGCATCCTTCTGGGTGAGAAGTCAAACAAATAAACCCTCGCATTCTTGGCTCTATAATCATAGTATTGTAATTTCTTTAATTAACTAAATATTTTACTTGATAACACTATCAGTAATTACTTTTGATTTAACATTCTTTTTCTTGAAACAAACAAGCTAAAAAGCGCAGCAAATATAGCCTATTTTTTTAGTTGAGCAAGGCTTTAGCATGATTTAAAGCGGATTCAGAAATAGAAGTTCCTGATAACATTTGCGCAATTTCAACCACCCTTTGTTCTGTATTTAACAACTTTAATTCTGAAGTAGTGACTTCGCCACTTGTAGTTTTGGCCACTTTAAAATGTGTATCCCCTTTGGCTGCAATTTGAGGCAAATGAGTAATGGCAAAAACTTGCATTTCTGTACTCATCTGCTTCATGATTTCACCCATTTTCATAGCTATTTCACCAGAAACACCTGTATCAATTTCATCAAAAATTAAAGTAGGTAATTTTGAATATTGAGCCAAAATAGCTTTGACCGCTAACATAATTCTTGACATTTCACCGCCAGAAGCCACTTTTTTCAGTAATCCAAATTCACTTCCTTTATTCGCAGAAAACAAAAATTGCAATTCGTCTTTACCATTAGAATTATACGACGAAGTCAGCTCCAAATCCAATTTAAACCGAACATTAGGCATCCCTAATTTCTCTAAAATTTGAGTCAACTTATCTGTTAAAATCGGAATTGAATCTTTTCTTTTGTTGTGAAGTAATAAAGCCAATGCATCTAATTCATTTTCATGATTTTTAATACTTACTTTTAACGCTTCCATTTCACCATCTAGATTAGTAATAGCCAAAAGTGATTGTTCTAAATCGTTTTGTATGGACAAAAGCTCACTAATAGTGCTAACTTGATGCTTTTTCTGTAAACTATACAGCATTTGCAACTTTTGATTGGTCAACTCAAGCTTTTCAGGATCTACCAAAAGTGAATCTGCTTCTGCTCCAATTTCCGAAGCAATATCATCTACTTCAATAATCACACTGTTGATTCGATCAAAAAGTTCCTGATATTTTGCTCCAAAAGGGGAAATTTTTTGAAGTGCATTTTTAATTTCTTTCAAATGCAAAAGCACCCCCATACTATCATCATTTATAATTACAAACGATTTATCTATTGCCTCTTTTATAGATTCAACATTGTTTAAACGCTCAAAATCTTCTTCTAATACTTCTTGTTCACCTTGGATTAAATGTGCAGCTTTAAGTTCTTCAAATAAAAAACTTTGATAATCTTGCTCTTTTACAACTTCCTGCTGTTTGTGTTGCAATGTGAGTAATTGCGATTTTTCACTGCGATAAACTTTAAGTAATTCTTGAAAACTTTGAAGTTCTAGTTTTGTATCGGCTATTGCATCAATTATTTTAAATTGCATGGCTTCGTCCGATAGTTCCTGTGTTTGATGTTGAGAATGAATATCAATTAAAAACACGCTTAATTCTTGCAATTCTTGAAGATTTACAGGACTATCATTTATAAACGCTCTAGATTTTCCTGAAGGCAAAATTTCTCTTCGAATTATGGTTTCATCTTCGTAATCCAGATCATTTTGCTCAAAAAAAGCATGAAGATTATATTTAGAGATAGAAAATTGCGCTTCGATAATACATTTTTCCTCCGTATTTTTTAAGGAAGACAAATCGGCTCTTTTTCCCAAAACCAAACCTAAAGCACCGAGAATAATAGACTTACCAGCACCAGTTTCTCCTGTAATTATTGAAAAACCATCCGTAAAATCTATAGTCAATTGATCAATTAAAGCAAAATTTTTAATAGAAAGTGTGGTAATCATGGTAGCGTGATTTGGAAAAGCAACAATTAAAATTTAAAAGGTACAGCATTAAAATTTCATCTGATTCCATTTACTAGAATTCATTGGTGAAATTTTGTTTAAGACATCTACTAAATCAGATATTGAAATACTGGGACCACCAGAAAAAATAGAAACAATTTCATCGGCTTTAGCATCAAAAAAAACACGTGTCAAAAAAGCGTTAGGTCGAGAAGAATGAATTTTTGATAAATTGAGTAAAGCCAATTTCACCTTTTCCTTACCACTTTTTAGATCACTTGACATAAGATCTAAACCATTGTGATATTCAAACATAGCTTGACGATAGGCCGAGAATGTAGAAGACAACAAATCATTAGTCAAAAAGAAACGGTTTTGAAGCCCATCTGCCTGGCTCCATCCTTTATATCCTCCTTGTTGCGCAACGGTTAATATATTTTGAGCCGTTTCTAAATGTTCATTTCCTCCTGAAACAAGAAAAGAATCTTTGTTTAATCCTAAAATCAAATAACTATAATATGCCAGCATAGACACCAAATTGGACTCAAAAACGGCAGGATTATATATTAAATTTTCAAATTCAACATATTTAAAATTAAAATCTTTCTCATTAAAATTCAACACAGGAGAACTATAGGTAGAATTATAAATTAATCGTGAAGATTGCACTTGAATAGTACCAGAAAATTGATTTGAATTAATAGCCGAAAGCGTAATAAACATCGAACATTTCACCTTCTCATTTTGTTTTAGCGGTTCTCCAGTCCAATCAGTTTTATTAACAAAATCACTAATAGCCGTTTCCAAAGATTTGATAAGCTGTTGATTGGAATTAGTAACTTTCTGCGAATTAATCATAATTGCACAATCCAATTGTTGAGCATTTACAAATAAAATATTCGAGAAAATCAACAATAGAAAGCTAATAGATCTTTGCATAAACTAATGGATTAATATTTTGAACCACCCTAAAACATCAAAAGAAAAAAACACAAATCACTATTCAAAAAAAGGGCGAACTCTTTCTACTATATCGACTGCTACTTCCGACTTTGATTTAAGCTCCATAGGTGTAATTGAAAAATTCTTATCTATAAAGGTAACCTTATTTGTGGATTTTCCAAAACCAGCCCCTTCGTCTTGTAAAGAATTCAAAACTATCAAATCAAGATTTTTCTTTTTAAGTTTATTTTTTGCATTCTCAATCTCATTTTCAGTTTCTAATGCAAAACCCACTAAAATTTGATGCTGCTTTATTGCTCCAAGAGAGGCCAAAATATCTTGTGTTTTCTCTAATTCAATCACAAAATCATTTGTTGATTTTTTAATTTTTTGAGAAGCAACCTCCTTGGGTTTATAATCTGCAACGGCTGCTGCAGCGATAGCCAAATTCATCTCAGGAAACAATTTCACACACACGTCATACATTTCTTGAGCCGAAACTACCGGATAGAGTTGTACAGAAGGGTAAAGCACTTTACATTGAGTAGGTCCCGAAACCAAGTAAACTTCGGCGCCTAAAGCAGCTGCATGATTGGCAATTTCATAACCCATTTTTCCTGAAGAATGGTTCCCAATGAAACGAACAGGATCTATTGCTTCGTAGGTTGGGCCTGCTGTTATTAGAACTTTTTTACCTTTTAATGGCAAACGACTTTCCAAATCATTTTCAATAAAAGCAATGATATTTTCTGGCTCTGCCATTCTTCCTTCTCCTACTAAACCACTTGCTAATTCACCGCTTTCTGCAGGAATCATAGTATTGCCAAAATCCTGTAATTTTTGTAAACTCTGCAAAGTAGAAGGATGTTTATACATATCTAAATCCATTGCAGGAGCAAAATAAACAGGGCATTTAGAAGAAAGATAAACGGCCATAAGTAAATTATCACAGATACCGTTACCCATTTTGGAAAGGGTATTTGCTGTTGCGGGCGCAATCAACATTAAATCTGCCCACAGCCCCAAATCCACATGATTATTCCACATTTCTTTTGCTTCTTCCACAACATCAACATCTGCTGTTTCTTTGTCATAAAAAGTTGAGAAAACGGGTCTTTTAGATAATACAGATAATGTAAGTGGGGTTACAAAATCCTTAGAAGCAGGTGTCATGATCACTTGGACCTCGGCACCTGCTTTGATAAAGAGACGTACTAAATTTGCGGTTTTATAGGCAGCAATCCCACCTGAAATACCAAGTAAAACCTTCTTGCCTTTTAAAACTGACATCAGTACTGTATTTTATTTATTGGTATCTCTGTGATAAATTTTACCATCTAACCACTCTTGAACAGCTAAAGCATGTGGTTTAGGTAGCTTTTCGTAAAATTTAGACACTTCAATTTGTTCTTTGTTTTCAAAAACTTCCTCAAGACTGTCATTATAGGTAGCAAACTCTTCTAACTTCTCAGTCAATTCTTTTTTAATCTCAGAATTGATTTGGTTTGCACGTTTAGCCATAATCGTAATTGCTTCATATACATTACCCGTAGGTTGTTCAATCAAAGTTTTGTTGTAGGTAATTGTATTTACAGGAGCATTTGTCTTTTTTAAATCCATGACTTTTTTTATTTAGTAAATTTTTGTAAATCAGTTTCTATTTTTGCCAACATCTCATTAGCTTTTTCTTTGTACTGTGTATCTTCTTTAAAACGAATAAGTGCCGTATATGCTAATTTTGCAGTTTTTAAACGCTCTTCTTGTTTTTCATATACACTATTAATTGCTAGATTATAAGCAGAATCTAACTTATAATACAAAGCATTTTCTTTATAGGAAGTTCCAGGAAAATCAGCAATAAAATTATCCAAAGCA
Organism: Flavobacterium riviphilum; assembly: GCF_055231795.1. Classification (NCBI taxonomy): domain Bacteria; kingdom Pseudomonadati; phylum Bacteroidota; class Flavobacteriia; order Flavobacteriales; family Flavobacteriaceae; genus Flavobacterium; species Flavobacterium riviphilum. Next base: position 4,215 of record NZ_JBUYSY010000013.1, on the reverse strand, counting down.
ACCATGGCCGACTTATAATCCATAATAGTATGATAGCCTACAGCATTTTCATACACTTTTTTTTCTATTTTTTCATTCAACAAAGCCATTGTCTTGTTAGCTTCTGGAATGTATTCTGAATTAGGATAATTATCAATAAAGTTTTGCAATTTTTCTATTGCTTTGTGTGTATCCGTTTGATCAATACTGTACACTGGCGAAAGCATTGAATAACATTTTGCCCCTAAAAAAGCAGCTTCTTGTACTTTTTCACTTCTAGGATAACTAGAAGCAAAGCTTTCAAATTGATAACCTGCTAGATAGTATTGTCTTGTTTTATAGTAGGACTGCGCAAACATATAAAACATTTTTTCAGCTTGTGGTTTTCCTCTATATGCCGGTGCTATTTGTTCAAAAAGACGAATTGCTTTAGAATATTTATTTGCATCATATAACTTTTCTGCTAATTCATACTTCACTCCTATATCTTCGGTTTTCAATGCTTTTTGATATTCCCCACAAGAAAATACTACTTGAGCAAGAAGTAATAACGCAATTAATTTCTTCATTTAATTCTATTAAGATTACAATTTAACACCAAAAAGTTAAAAACAAACAAGTTTGGTCGGCAAATTTAGGCAATAATTTAGCGACTACAAAATATATTTTTTATTTAAAAAAAAGCTTACTTTTAAAAAAGCTAAAAGGAGTTGACAAATTGATTAATTCTGGCAGAAAGTTCCGTATCAACATTTACTAAAGGCAAACGAAGGGTGTTCTCTGTTAATTTTAATACTTTAAAAACTTCCTTGATTCCTGCTGGATTACCTTGTTCAAAAATCATATCAATACCATCCATCAGTCGATAATGTATAGCATACGCTTCTTTAACTTTGTTATTAAGCCCAAGTCGGATCATTTCGCTAAACTCTTTAGGAAACCCTTGCCCAATCACCGAAATCACTCCCACACCACCAGCCAATACCAAAGGTAAAGCGGTCATATCATCACCCGAAATCACTAAAAAATCTTTTGGTTTATTTTGAATAATTTTCATTGCCTGTACAATATCACCCGAAGCTTCTTTAATACCAACGATGTTATCAAATTCATTTGCTAAACGAAGCACTGTTGAAGGCAGCATATTACTCGAAGTTCTACCAGGTACATTATACAAAAGTATTGGCAAAGTAGAAGCTTGTGCTATTTCACTAAAATGCTGATAAATACCCTCTTGGGTAGGCTTATTATAATATGGTGAAACTGAAAGTATTGCTGCAAAGGCACTAAAATCTCTAGTCTTCAATTCATTCACAACTTCTAAGGTATTATTACCCCCTACTCCTAAAACCAAAGGAAGCCTTCCATTGTTTACCGTTACAACAGTCTCAATAACCAATTCTTTTTCTTGAGTAGTAAGTGTAGCGTTCTCGGCTGTCGTCCCTAAAACCACTAAATATTCAACACCGTTTTCTACAGAAAAATTAACAATATCTTTCAACGCCTCAACATCTATAGAAAAATCAGTTTTAAACGGTGTAATTAACGCAACTCCTGTACCTATCAATTCTTGCATAAGAAATTCAATTTTTATTAAATAATTTTAAAATACGATTCATTTCGAAAACAAATTCATTGTAATTCTGCAGGTGAGTATGTATCATTATATCATTTAATCGTTTATCAGAAGTATAAAACCCAACTCTAAATTTTGCCTTAGAACACATGGTTAACCACTCTAAGATGGTCTTTTTTCCTTGATAATAATTGATCAATATATCAAATGGCTTTTGAATAAAATCCAATACTACCGGATCCTGAACCTGACCTTTCCAATTTATCTTTTTCCAACTCACATGAGGATACAAAAGAGATGAATTAAAAGTATTCTTCTTTAAAGTTAAAATTGAGATATTATTATCTAAAAAACCAATTTGATTCAATACTTTCCTCAACTCATTAGTTTGAAAAAAAGCACTTTCATCTACTATAATCCCAATCGAGGTTAACTCATTAAAACATGGCATTATAAACGAATGCATGGAGCTATTTTTTAACTTCCTTTTTAAAAAATATTCTTTAAAATGATTAAAAAACATACTACTTTTACCAGATTTCAAAATTAATTAATAAAGACACATTCCTAATGGTAAAATTAAAAAAGTATCTCTGCGTTTTTAGACTTTTTGTTATATTCTTAACATTTTCAACTCTTACATCTTGCTCCACTTCAAATTACCAACTTACCAAAATTGAAGCAAAACGCAACCCCATAAATTCTACCTTACCCAATGTTAGCGATATTGAAACATTTATCAAACCATATCGTGATCACATTAACAAAGACTTAAGTACCGTTTTAGCGTATTGCCCTGAAACATTAGATAAGAATTCTGGGAAATGGCAAACAACCATCGGAAACCTTATGGCGGATATTTGCATATTAAAAGGTAATCCAATTCTTAATTCAAGAGAAAAAAAACAAATTGATATGTGCATTCTTAATCACGGAGGAATTCGTGCTGTACTTCCTAAAGGGGATATTACCGCAAGAGAAGCTTATCAAATTATGCCTTTTGAAAACAGTTTAGTTGTGGTAAGTTTAAAAGGAGAAACAATAATGGAATTGATACATTACTTTATTAAAACACAAAAACCACAACCCTTATCAGGATTAACATTTACTATTGACAAAGACAATCAACCAAAAAACATAGCTATTCAAGGAAAAGCTATCGAATTATCAAAAGTATACAATGTTGCAACCAACGATTATCTTGCAAATGGTGGTGATAATATGTTTTTTTTCCAAAAAGGATTTAAAACTTACGACTTAGATTATAAATTACGAAATGTCCTTATTGATTACTTCAAGGATGTTGATACCATTCCCGTAATCAAAGACACAAGAATCACTGTCGAATAAACAAGAAACTACTAACACATCTTCTAAATAAAAAACACAAAAAATGAAAAGAAGAGATTTTTTACAAAAAAGTTCAGCTGCTACTACTTTTTTAGCACTACCTAGCTTACCTCTTTTTAGTTTTACAAAACCTGAAATTAAAAAAATCACGATACTACACACCAATGATGTTCATAGTCATATAGACCCATTCCCGTCTGACGATCCCAGAAATGCCAATATGGGTGGCGTTGCACGAAGAGCCGCATTAGTAAATTCCATTAGAAAAGAAAACCCAAATGTTCTTTTGTTAGATGCCGGAGATGTATTCCAAGGCACTCCATATTTTAATTACTATGGAGGAGAATTAGAACTAAAACTAATGAGTATGATGCAGTATGATTTAGCGACTTTAGGAAACCATGATTTCGACAATGGATTGGATGGATTATACACTCAATTGCCAAACGCGAATTTCGACTTTGTGTCTGCGAACTACGATTTTAAAAACACATTACTAGACTCTCACATTAAACCCTATAAGATTTTTGACAAAGAAGGAATTAAAATCGGAGTATTTGGACTTGGGATTGAACTTAAAGGGTTAGTAGATAAAAAAAACTACAAAGAAACCGTTTATCTAAATCCAATTGAAATTGCACAAGAAATGACCAAAATACTTAAAGTCGAAAAGAAATGCGATTTAGTTATTTGTCTATCACATCTAGGTTATGATTACAAAAAAGGGGATGAAAATAAAATATCTGACTTAAAATTAGCTCAACAAACAAAAGATATCGATCTAATTATTGGTGGACATACACATACTTTTTTAGACAAACCTACCATTGTAAAAAACTTAGTTGGGAATGACGTTTTAGTAAACCAAGTTGGTTGCTATGGCTTATACTTAGGACAAATTGATTTCTATTTTGACCGTAACAAAAAAAGCATCTCCCAAGGCAAGGCTATTATAGTGTAAGTTCATTTTATTCTACAAAAAAAGGTTGTTTGAAATCACATTCAAACAACCTTTTTTTTATACTATTATTTTGACAACAGGTACTCATAATATGCAACAAACAATACAGATTTACCATACTAATTGAATACATATAAATAGAGTAAATAATAATTGTAAAAAACAAACCATGACACCTACTAAAAATCCTCATTCCAAAACAATCACCCAATTGAGTTATTCTATATCAACCATTAGCTAAAAACAAATAAACCCTCATAATCAAAGATAAAGGAATTTTAAAGAATCTGAAAAAATTTCAGATTAAAGAAAGACCGCGACATACTCTCCCACAAAATGCAGTACTCCC
>NZ_JBUYSY010000012.1:0-92596 GCF_055231795.1 Flavobacterium riviphilum | reverse complement strand
AAAACTTTTGAAAAGGAATGGGGAAAAACAAAAAAACGATACTAAAAAATTAGTATCGTTTTAAGTGAACGCAGAAGGAACCCTAAAACAACGCCAAAGGCACGTGTTTATTGACTTTATTTTTTATTCGTGGCTTTTTTGTGCCAAATATTCCTTGATATTTCGTAATTTCTCTTCTATTATTTCTATATCTGCCAGTACATTGTGATTAGCAGCGTATGATGATTCTGGTTCTTTGAGTATATCTCCTGTATTGCTTTCTTCGCTAAAAATGTACTGTAGGTCTATTTCTGGGAATTTCTTCACCAACACAGTTATAAAATCTGAATTTACTTTATCGGATCCTTTTAAATATCTGCTAATCATATTAGGGCTATAACCTAATATTTCTGCTATTTCTTTCTGTTTTAAGTCCTTACTCTTGAAAAATAAACGCAACCTTTCGTTATACATAAATTAGAATCGTTATAAATTAATACTTAAAATACATTTTTGTATTTCAAAATGTACTACGAGTACATTTTTATACTACATTTGTGACATAAATACCGAAGTTATGACAAATATACCGAAAAAAGGCAAACACGATGATGTGCATTCGCATATCACTCAGGCAAGGGAAATTATAGAACGATACTTGCCAAAATTCTATGGAGAATTGGTGATAAATAAATTACCAAATACTGGAGTAACTCGCGGAACTATCAGAAACGTTCGAAGAGGATTCTCTGATAGACTAGATGTTCTTAATGCAATGGTCGAAGTAGCATTAGAGAACAAACAAGTAATTGAAAACCTAAAAAAGAAAATTCAAGAAAACTAAATCACAACTACCATGACAACCAATGTAATGCACAACAACCTTTATCCCGGTATGGCTTGTAACGCCATCGAATTCTTCTTGCAAAACAATGAACTAAGGATTATTCAAAACGCAAGAATATTACCCTTTTGCGAAATATCATTTGCAACTCAACAAATACTTCAAGAAGCCATAGATCAAGACCTAGAAGTCAAACTAGCTCTTCATGACATGCACCCTACTTCCAATGTTAGACGTTTGGAACAATTTGCAAAATGCCGATTTGGTGGGCTGGACTTTCAAGGCGATATCAAAGACGGAAAATTACAAGAAGGAGAATATTGGCCTTGCCCCAATCGAGGGAAATGCCAAGCCGAAGGTGTTCTTTGTAAGCTCCCTAGCTTCAACAATCAACAATTATCCAACCAAGACATTCAATTATTGCAGCTTATGGCTACCAACAAAAAAAACGAAGTCATTGCTGGTGATCTTCAAGTTTCTTTTGGCACGCTACACAAGCTCAAGAAAAATCTATACGAAAAACTAGGAATCCAAACCAAACAAGAAGGCGTTTTGATTTCGATGTTTCTCAACCTTATCCAGTTGTAAGCTGGTATCACGTTCTTACCAATTTTATGTGCACAAAACCATCCGCTTTGGGTGGATGGTTTTTTCTCTAATCTAATCAACCATTACCATGTCAAAAGATATTCTCCAAAACAAAATCGCACTACTCGAAGAGCAAATCGAGAACCTAGAGCGAAGCGGTTTTTTTACCGAAAAAGAAATAGACAAATACAGTGTGTTTTATCGCAATGAATTAGAACTTTTAAAATCAGCTCTTGCAGTGACTGTTTTTTGCGAAAGCATTGAAAACGCAGCAAATAAATTCAAAGAAACTTCCAACGCTTTTAATTTCTTAAAAGAAGCAAAAGCCCTTAGCATCAATGTTCACGAACCAAATATATTAACCCAAAACAATAGGAGGTCATCTTTATGAGCTATGTAAAAGACACTGATATTTTCGATGCTACCGACGGTGGACTGGATGTAATCAAAGCTTACTATCCAAACTGCTTAGATGTATTCGAAAAAAGAGAAAAACAATTCAAAATTAGAGGAACAGAAAAAACAGCCTCGGCATCATTAAAAAAACTAGAAAACGGAGTATGGGTTGTTACTGATTTTGGTGGCGATCAAAAATCACGCAACTGTATACAGATCTGTATGGAAGAAGAGTCAGTTTCTTATGGTGAAGCTTGCTCCATATTAGGTGCAAGATACCAGATAAAAGGAGCAGCACTACAAGTGCATAAACCTGTGATTCAAAAAAGAGCCTTAGCCAAAAATGAAACGCCCAATTCCTACCACTTTGTTTACAAAGAATTTACAGAAAAAGAACTGTTTATTCTAGGCCCTAGAGTAAACAAATTGCATTGCGAGGCCTTTCATTTACGCTCTTGTCAATCGTTTACCTATTGCAAAGAAAACGAAACAATTGTGACTGAATCAACAGAGGACTATCCAATATTTGTTTTCGACTTTGGCACATGGCAAAAGATTTATCAACCCAATTCCTATGATAAACAATTCCGTTTTCGATATGCTGGCGAAAAACCAAAACGCTACGTGTTTGGAATGGACCTTTTGCAAAAAGAGTTTGAATTGAAAAAGAAAGCACAGGAGAAAGACGATTATCCAGATATGGATATGGATTACGATGAAGACGAAAAACCAGCCAAAAAATATGACCCAAGAGTAGATGCTGCTTTTATCATATCAGGTGGAACCGACGGTCTTAATCTGTACAGCTTTGGAAAATTTCCATTGTTTACCAATTCAGAAAGTGATCAGTTAGATTTTGATGAAATTAAAAAAATAAAGATGTGGGCAAAAGAAATTTATTACGTAGCCGATTTAGATGCTACAGGAGTGAAACAAGCCTTAGCTATGGGATTGAAATTTCTAGACATCAAATTGCTTTGGTTGCCAGAAAAATTAAAACTATACCGCGACAAGCGTGGCAATCCGTGCAAGGATTTTAAAGATTATGTAGAAAAGTTCTATCATCCAAAAACAAGTACTGCATTCACCAACGGACTCGACAAACTCATCGCCAACGCATTGCCTTTACAGTTCTGGACGGAATGGTTCTCAAACAAAAAAATGAATTACAATTTGTCTAATACAAGGCTGTATCATTTTTTGAAGCTCATGGGTTTTGGCCGATACGAAAGCGAAAATCTAAAAGAAGGTTTCCTGTACATCCGAAAAGTGGGTTCTATTATCAAGATTTTGCACCCCTATGAGATTGAAAACTTTGTTCACGGATTTTTGGAAGAGCGCCAAATGAATCCAGACTTGAGAGATTACATCTACAACTCACCAAGGTTAAAAGAAAACTCATTGTCTAAGCTACCCAAATTAGATATTGATTTTACCGATGCCGACAAGCACACGCAGTATTTATTCTTCTCCAAAAAAGTATGGAAAATAACAGGAGAAGAAATCGTAGAGTTCAAACAAGGAGAGGTTGAAAAATATGTTTGGGAAGACAAAATAATCGATTTTGACATCAAAAAAGAAGACGATCATTTCAAGATAACAACCGATGCCGATGGCGATTTGGATATTGAAGTAGTTAATAAAAACAATCCGTTTTTCAATTATTTGATCAATGCTTCTCGAGTACACTGGCGTAGAGAGTTAGAAGAATCTTTTGAAGGAGGTCTTGAAAAAGAAGCCGAAGAATACTTTCAGAAAAACAAATTCAATATAGCTGGTAGTCGATTGACGGATGATGAAGTGTATGAACAAAAACTACACTTGATTAATAAAATATATGCCATAGGCTATTTGTTGCACAAATACAAAGACGATGCAAAACCATGGTGTTTGTTTGTGATGGACAACAAAATATCCGAAACAGGAGAAAGCCACGGAGGGAGTGGGAAATCAGTAGGATTTGGAAACATGAATCACATTCTGAAAAGAAGATTCTACATCAAAGGGAGAGATCCAAAAGTAACCCAAAACGACTTCATTTACCATGGAGTTACAGAGGACACAGATTTTATCCTTATTGACGATGCCAATCAATATTTAGATTTTGGGTTTTTCTATTCCGAAATCACAGGTTCTTTGAAAGTAAACCCAAAAAATGGGCAACCGTATGAAATACCGTTTAGCAAATCGCCAAAGTTTGTAATTACCTCAAACTTTACCATAAAAGATGATGGCCCATCAACAGCAAGAAGGCTCTTGTTTTGTTCCTTCTCAGATTATTATCATGAGAATAAAGATGGCGAATATCGCGAAGCCAGAACAATATCTGATGATTTTGGAGGGCGCAACTTGTTTCGAGATTTCACTCCAGAGGAATGGAACGCCTTTTACAACTTTTGCGCACAGTGCTTGAAGTTTTATTTGTCGCATCCAGCCAAAATAAACCCGCCAATGGATAACGTGACCAAGCGAAGTTTGAGAGCCGAAATGGGCGATGCGTTTGAAGGATGGGCCGATGCGTTCTTTGCAACGCGAGAAACTAATCCAGGCACATTAGAAGAAGGAGATAAGAAATACTTAGACCAGTATTTTCCAAAAGATTACGCTTTTGATGAGTTTATGAAAGCCACCAAGTCAAACAAGTGGAGTTCTCAAAAGTTTAAAAAAGCGATGAAAGCCTACTGTAGTTTAAATGGGTACCTATTTAATCCAAAGGACCTTCATAATACCGGAGGAAGGATCATTCAAAAGTTTGACGGAAAAGCACAAGAAATGTTTTTTGTAAGAACGATAGAGAATCCAGAAGTATTCAAAACAGTAGACGTACAAGTATACAACAACGAAGAAGATATTTTTAAATAAGAGATAATTATGAAAAAAACATTGATAATAACAGGTAAAAATAAAAGTGGAAAAACAACTGTAGCAGGTGCGCTAATATCTTCTTTGAAAGAAGAAGAAAAAACAGTAGTAAAAGTAGATAGTTTAAGATCAAAATTTTCATTTGCTCAATGCACTGACAAAACAAAAATAATTGTTGTGGATGAAGTTAAGGACATTAAAGATTTAATACCATTAATCTACCATGCAACAGAAGGGGTTGACGTTGAAAAACAAGGGCATAAACCTTTTACGATTTATCCAAAAGTATTAGTTGTATGTGATGAATGCATTACAAGAACCAAAATTGAAGAACTCGGCAACTGTATTTTAAGAAGATTAGAAATAATAGAAACCATTAGTTAATCTGTCAAAACCACACAGCTATGATCATAGAATTTTGGACACAACAATTAAATCCTATCACCTGTTATCAGGCGACCAAGGATTTCAAGAAAAAAGAAAAGGCAGAAGTGAAAGCGCCTACTTTGAACGAGAAAATACAAAAGGAAAGAAGTACTAAAGCTACTAATAAGCAAGCCGTAACTATAGAAGATGACTCCGGTCAGAAAATAGAGTTTGACACCGTAATTGAAGCCGCTGATTTTTTGCAGCTCAAAAAAATACAACTCTATAACATCTTGAATAATCGCATGAAAAACAAAACCAAATACAAAATTTATAAATCTTAAATACTTTAATCAAAATGGAAATCACAGCAGTAGTAAAAAGAGTAACCGAGACCAAAACCGTAGGAACTAACGGATTTGAAGTAAGAGAAGCCGTAGTAACCACCGAGGAACAATACCCACAAACCCTCGAAATCAAATTCACACAAGGGCGTGTCAACCTCCTTGATGGAATTGTACCAGGGCAAAGAGTGAAAATAGCCGTGAACCTAAAAGGGCGCGAGGTGACAAAAGAAGACAAAGTAATGGTGTACAACTCCATCGAAGGATGGAAAGTAGAAAAGCTTGCGTAATGAAACCGCAAACCAAAACGCTCTCGGTAATAGAGAGCGTTGCTAACACCCTGATAGGCTTAGCCACAAGCTTCGGTATACAGTTGTTTATTTTTCCCTACTTCGGAATCATCATCAGCCACACGACCAACGCCAAAATAACACTCCTGTTCTTTGTCGTTTCCTTCCTTAGAAGTTATCTCATTCGTCGATTTTTTAACCAAATAAGAGCGTAGTTATGTATACCGACAAAGAAATCATAACCATTTTCCAGAACTGTAATAATTGGGAAGAGTTACAAGGTGTATGTCATTGTTTTTTGTTCCTGATGGATATTAACGAACTTACTATTTCTCAGCGTTTGTTTATTCCTGTGCTCTCTACCATAAGATTTCGTGAAATAGAAAAACTATAGTGCATGTCTACTCGATATTTAGAAGTCCGTACCGCTTTGCGTAGCGCCTCCAAGAGCGATTTGTTTACTGGTGATGTAAACGACATGCACAGCAAACAAGCTGTAAAAGAAAATGTAGTGGTGTTTTATTTGGATCAAAACACAAAGCAAATAGCAGGGCCGTTTTACACACATTCGGGTTCCGACTTTTTGCAGCTTTACACCCGTTACGCTTTCAACTTGGTTGGAACCGTGCAACCGATAAGCAACACCCTCGGCAACGAATTTATATTCGATATGGTACTCAGAGAAGCCACCGCCGATGATGTAAAAGAAGCAGTGAAATTCATCAAGCTGCATCAGATATACTACGTTTTTGATGGGCACAGCATTACAGGGCCGCTTTATATCGACAATAGTGTAACGGTTTTATATCTCGACAATCTTTTGGCCAAAAAACAATTATTTGTACCCAATGAGCGTCAACATTTCAGAAAAAAAGAACACCAAAAATCAGCCTAAAAACTTAGTTATGAAAAAATATGTAGCCTATAAGTACGTCTCGGCATCCACCAACGAAGACATTACAGCACCAGATAAAACCGATTTGAGAGTAACCCGCATGTTGTGGTTTATTCTTGGGTTTTGTAGCTGCTTAGTCATTGTATACCTCCATCTTTTATTTTGTTAAGTATGAAAAATAATTATAAACCCATATTGTTTAGCACCCCAATGGTGCAAGCAATTCAAAACGGAACCAAAACACAAACGCGCAGAACCAAAGGATTGGAATTTGTAAATGAAAATCCTGACAACTATCGTTATGGAATCGTTGATGATGAAAACGACTCTTGTTATGGGCTTCGTTTTTTCGAGAACTTAAATAAACAAGTCCATCCTAAAGAAAAATACACTTTTGAAGAAGGCCCTTATAACATTGGTGATATTCTTTGGGTGAGAGAAAGCTTTTACACAGCCGAAAACTTTGATCACTTCAAACCTAGAGATTTGCCTTTTTACGGTATCAAGGTTTATTATTTGGCCGATGATGACAACGACTATATTCCTAAGCCATTGTATCGAAGTAAAATAAAGCCTAGTATTTTTTTACCAAAAGAATACGCAAGGATATTTTTAAAAATAACCAACATTCGAGCGGAAAGGCTTACAGACATAAGCGAAGAAGATGCAGTTTGTGAAGGCGTTGAACAACAATTTAGCAATTTATTCAACGAGAAAAGATATAAAGACTATGCTAATGTAAAAAGCGATTGGCGTTCGGCGATTAGTTCTTTTCAATCCTTATGGGCAAGTATAAACGGCTTTGATTCCTGGAGCAAAAACCCTTGGGTTTGGGTAATAGAATTTGAAAAAGTAGAACGACCAAATGATTTTATACCATGATTACCATAGTAGAAAAATGGGGAGCGATGTACCTATGTTTTGACCAAAAGGTAAAAATCAGCAAGGCAACGCTCACCACTACCGCAGGAACCACGATTGCTCCAGGGGAGAAAATCACCAAGATAGGGAGTAAAAAAAGAACCTCGTTTGCTTTACAAGAAGGCGTTTACATGGAATACGAAGGCATTTACAAAGAAGGCAATGTGAAGTATGCCGTTTTCAATTGTCCTGACCACGATGACAAACCCAATGTGCAGCTCGAGTTGTTCTCTGCTCCTAAGAAAGAAATGCAATACCGCTATGTTTTTAGCTGTGTCATTGTCAAAAAGAAGCTACATGCTTTTTTGATCCACACCAAAAACGGCAGCAGAGACATTGATATATCAACGATAAGCAAAATCAACTAAAAAAACAGGAGAAAATGAGAGTATATATTAACGGAATATGGTATGATGCAGAGCAAACACCTATTCAAATTGAGTTGTCAAATGCAGATAAAAAGAATATTGCAAATATGCATGAAGACGCATACAATTACATATGTTTTCCAGACAACATGGAATGGGAGGCAGTCAAAACACAATTAAGTGACACTCCTGTTGATGGAGGAAGTTCTTTTAAGACATAAAAAAAATCATGCTCTTAACGTTCCAGTATAGCGAGTAATGCAAAACCGATATTTAATTAAAAACAAAAGCCATGAAAAGAATACCAATAGAAAAAGCAAATGAACATAGGTTTGATATGGAAGAATTAGCCTGTGTTATCCTAGGAATAGATTATGACGAAATAGATGCCGATTCGGAAACAATAGAAGATGAATTGTTAGATCAAATTGGAGTTGATTTAGAACAATTTGGAGAAATTGTAAACCGATTGTTGCCGCTTATTGATATTGGAGAAAGCCCATTAACAAAAGAAAGATTTAAAGGTTTTTCAACAGGTCAAATGTGGTTAGCAAAGATTCCAGTCTAATTGCTGATAACGTCCGTCAGCCTAGCTAGATTGAGGACAATTCAAGACCCAAACACGCAAACAAAAAATTAACTTTAAATTTAAAAACAATGATTTCAAACACAAAATTATCCCGCAATCTTGCCAAAATAATGTTAGTGACTGTTTTATTTGTTGGTTGCAAAAAAGACACTAGTATTAAATATCCTATTTACTCTAAAGTGCAAGTAAAATATATTCCTGATAGTCTAAAAGTAAAACATAGAGAATGGATAAAAGAAACCGTTAGAGCTTCCAACCAACATTTATCAGCAGGAGATTATGAGGACGTTGACCAAACTATTATTCAAGCTAAATGGACGGCTAACGAATTGTTTGAAGTTAGAACTTGGGGACTTAGAGTGCAGTTAAGTGATCGTAATTTTGATCATATAGACTTAAATCCAAATGAGCTTAATTATTATGAAAAGAAGATTCTTGATAGTTTGGTTAATAACCACTAACCGTTGCGTGTTGCTTTTCGGCTGAACTAAGAAAGCCGATTCACATCCGCCACAAAACAATGACAACAAACACAAACAAATAAAACGATTAATAACCAATGCCGAAATACCCTAGTGCTTTGTACTAGATGTTATGAGATGGCTTTATAAACACAAACAAAATGGACTTAGAAAATTTTATGAATGAAAAATACGTGACTCATTGGGCAGAAAAATTACAATTAGGCGATAGATGCTTAGCCACAATAAGACACGAAACAATAGGAGAGTTAAACAGGCATAACGTTCCTGTTATTGTTATAGAAAACATTATCTCTGAAAAAAAGATTAAAGGTTCTTTTTTTGATGAAGTAGGATTTATCAATTATTGCGAATTGACAGCTATTGGTTAAGCTATCTCATAACGTTTGTGCTATGAGAGGATTTTCGGATTAGCGCAAAACCTTGCTTCCAACTTGTAAAAAATCTTTACAAGTACAAAACAATAAAACGATTAATAACCAATGCCGAAAATCTCTTATAGCACTTGTTAGGCAATCGGTTATTTTTTCACAACATTAATTAAAAAATAAAAAAATGATACAAATTAATGAATTAAGAATAGGTAACCTTATTTCTCTAATTGGAAAAATAGTTACAAAAGTAGAAGGATTTGATATTTACGATAATATGATTTTAACTTCTGATTTTGCTGAAAGAGAAAATGATTATTTTGAGGGAATACCAATAACTCAAGAATGGTTATTGAAGTTAGGATTTGAAAAAATAGGCTCATTTTATAGAATTAGAAACAGTAGATTTGTAGAAATTCTTACACACGATAGTGGAATAGATGTGTGTAATCATTCGGTTTGTTTGCCACATATAAAATATGTTCATCAACTTCAGAATTTATACTTCTGTTTAACGGGTGCTGAGTTAACTGTTGCCTAACTCACCGCTACAAGTAAACTAACTTATGCAAAACATTGAAAACAAGATACTTATAAAATTTAAAATATACGATCATATCGTGTGTTTGAACGATGGTTTATTGTATCAATTGGAGCATTGTCCGCGCAAGAGAACCAAAGTGTTCCGGAAACTCACCTACAACGAGAAACGAAAGGCCTATTACATCAATGGAACCTTGGTCACCAAGAAACGTCTACATCAACTAAAACTCCCGTAAATGGACAAACAACAAAAAGAAAACAAGCTCAGAGCCATCAAAAACGCTATTTGGTTTTGGCAAATGCGTTATAATGGCCATCAATTTTGGTATGACAAGAAAACCTACACCAAAGAATGGTGCCTTAAACAGATCCAGTATTTCGAGCAAATGCAACAAGCTGCCGAAAAAGAATAACCACTCCTTCCCGAGTGGTTTTTTTGTTTTCCTAACGCCTGAGAATCGCGTATATGAAAACGAAATGCATATTGGGCCAAATAAGCAAAAAAATACACAACACCACTACCCTTTTCATTTCCTACAAAAAACAAGCGCACTACACTACCTCAAATTACAATTATTGCACAGGCTAAAAATGAAAAGCGCGAAATGTATTACACGATACTACACCCCACACCCCAATAATATAAAACCCTGTAAAATTTTGTAACTTTGTAACAATATGCTCAAAGGTCAGGAAAATGGGCAAAAAAACGTTACAATTCTATTTTTTTTTTGTAACACTTGTTACAAAAAAATTGTAACAAAAAAAAGGGTTACAAAAATGGTTTTTTCTTTCATCTTCTCGTTACAAAATGGTTGTAAATAAAAAACCCTTATTCTATAAGGGTTTAAAGCTTGTTTTTGGGGTCGGTTACAATGTTACAAAAATTTCTAGGTTTTTTGGGATTTTTAGAAAATACTAGAAAAAAGAAATACTTTACTTTTTACATAAAAATATACTTTAAATACATTTTTATTCTTACAAAATATACTATTAATACATTTTTTTGAGTATATTCGTAGAAACAAAAAATAGTATGCAACTGCTTGATAAAGTATCGTTTAACCCAAACATTTGCGGGGTCGAATTGGCCTTTCGTGGTGAGTTATCCCCGTCCAGTATTCCGGAATGGCAGCCGTTTTATGATTCGGCTATGTTTGCTGTTGATTTTACCAAAACATATATAGGCTTAGGATCTGTGGCTTTTGCCGAGGAATCTAAAGAGAATCCAGCAGGAACCTCATACAAACAAAGCCTTACCATACGTTTTCCTGCATCCGATGCAAAACGTTCTGAAAGAATAGCCTTGATGAACCAGGTGCGTTTTATCAAAATAAAACTCACCTCGGGCAAAAACATAGTAATAGGGCGTAACGATATGCAGCAAAATGCCCGCCCGAAAATTAATATAAAAACAAATATTAAATCCGCCGAAGTAGAATTTGAAACCGTATCAATATTTCCTTCAGGATTTGTCTCAGACGAAAACGCAATTGGCTTACCTACATTAATTCCTATATCCTTATACTTATGAGCGCAGATTTACCAATAGAATGGGCAGACAAAAAAAACAGCCCATTACTAGCAGATTTTATAGAAAAATACGGAGCCGAATATTGTATGACGGCCGAGGAAATTAACCAATTAAAACGAGCGGTTAATGAAATGGCTACCATACAACAATCCGTTTACCTAGGTGCCATAGAACCCACCTCGACACCCACAGGAAACGGGCGCGCCTATTGGACCGCTATTGCTCCCGGTACTTATACAAATTTTGGTGGCGTTGTGGTAAATAGTAACTCATTTGCTGTCATTTCTAGAAATGCTGCGGGTGCGTTTAGTGTGAGCCAGACGGCGTTGGATTTTACAAATTTAGTAACTAAAAAAGAATTCAAAGATATAGGCAAACAATTGTCTGTTGGAGGGTCTGTTTCTTTTTTTTATGAAGGCGGGTACGTTAATACTAGTGGAGGAATTAATCCTGCGGATATTAATGATTATAAATTAGTTGTTTTTCCTGTTCATCCTGGGGAGGAATATATAGTCTATAGTGATATATCAAACGAGTTATGTGCTTACATGTCTTCTGATTCTGTTCAGCAGTCTAGATTTACATTGAAGTTAGGCAGGAATGATATTAAGATACCTGTAGGGTGTAATTTTTTGGCTATTACATTGGAATTTACAACTGGTGGCGTTAAATATGGAGATTGGAAAAATGTAAAGGTTGATTTAAAAACGCCTCTTGTTTCTGAATTTATTGGAGCAGCGAGTAAGGCTAGTGACGCTTTTAGTGTTGTTGAGGAGGGGAAAAATTTGTTCAATCCTTTGTCTGTTTTAAATGGGTACTATATATCTACTACAGAAGGGTTTTTAGTTGCTGAAAGTTCGTGTGCAGTATCATCTATGATACCTGTAGTTGGAGGAGAGATGTATTATTTGTCGGGTAGAAATAATGGAGGCTTGACTGAAATTAGATTTGTTAATGCATTAGGCGTCAATTTGAAGCCTTTGAATCCAGATACTGGAGTCGAGTTGTCTAATTACTCTCTTGGTTATATGAATGGAAGGGTGTTGGCTCCTTCTGAAGCTGTGTATTGTCAGTTTACAATAAAATTTTTAGGCGTTGGTGTTTTTAATAATATTCAATTCGAAAAAGGTAGTGTTGGTACATTTTTCGAAAGTTTTGGTTTTAAAATTAAGCGAGAAGCTTTAGAACCATTTTTGTTGGATAAAGGAGTTCGTTTGAAAAAAGATGGGGACATGGTGTATATCGCTTCTTCGTGGGACTCTAATTTTGATTTAGTCAAGTCTGTACATGTAAGAAATATGTCTACTTATCTTAATAATCCAAATGTTAATTTTATCAATGAGTATTTGTGTGAAAAAGGCGGGGATCCTTCTGTGGTTTCTTTATTTTTAAAAGGTTCTGGTGATGATATCTGTCCTGCATATGTCAATGGTTCGTATGTAGGAGGAAATCATTCTTGGACGCAAGGTTACAATGTGTCTATGATTGGTCATGGTAAGGTTTTGTCAGATGTGGGAAGTGTTTATAAAAATGCGTCTAACGTGGAATTTGTAATTGCAAGAATTGTCGATGTTGATAATATCTGGATGATTTCTAAAAATCAAGCAGTTGATGGTTATAGTTATTCGTTTGCTCAACCTCTAGGTGTCTTGACTTATTATAGTAACGGTGCCAACACTGGAAATATAGTGGTATCAGCTTCTTTTGGGTTAGGTAATACTTATACAACAGTTGCTCCTTCTGCTGTCAATATTCTAATTGATGGAAAAAAAGAAATCTCCGAGGATGGTACTTATTATGGCAAATTTATTGATATAATAGAATCTTATGATGTGTTGGATCTTCCGAGTATTGTGCAACAGTTAATTGCTAATAGACCTGTTGGAGGGTATTCTTCCAGTCCACAGCTTAATAGTCTGCCTGGCACGCAAAAAATATTTAATCATTCTCTTAATTACAGGTTTACAAGAAACGGAAATACGGTTGTGAATACTACTTTTCGAGCGTATAAAAAATTAGTTTTTAATTTTCATGGCTTTGTTCAATCTGGTCCATTGGCTAATGGTTATCTGTACGTTCCAAAATCTCTTCCTATTTCAGATAGTTCTACTGTATATGACCTGCGTAAAATTTGTAATTGGACTAATCCACCCGCTTCTCCTTTGAATTTAACCCCGTCATATTGGGAAAATCCTACTAGTCCTCCTGATAGAGTGGTGAATTTTAACTCAAAAGTTTCAGTTATGCTTGGATATTTGACTGATAGAGGTGTGCATTCTGATAGAAAAAATGTCGTTCATAATTCCATGTTTCTGTATACTTCTAGAAAACTATATCCTATGGGTGTAAGTAGTCAGAACCCTGTTGTTATAGAGCCAAACTCATTTTATTCAAGCGTTGCTTACAGGGCTTATACAAATCCGGAGAATAATCCTTCTGGACGAACAAATTATGTATTTGTTGAAGTCGGCAGTGATGTTTTTCTATTCTTAGATTATCATGGTTCATTGAGTGACGTAATAAATGTTGAATCTGAATGGATAGGTAGATCTATCAAGGTATATGAAAAAAATAGTAAGTGTGTACTTATAGGTGATGTTATTAATGGTAAGATAGAAGTTGTTAGTACAGCTAGTGAAAATGAGCCGGGTTACATCGTTTTGAAAATTTCGTAAAAGAAATGGAATCCCTAAGAGTCCTCTTCGCAATAGTCTTCCTGATGACGGCAGTGATGTACGTGAATCGGGTGGTGTCGCAAATCCTTAGCGAGCGGCTTGTGTTGTTGCGCATAGTGATTCTTTTCGTCACCACGCTGTTGTGCTTGTACGTGGTAGATATTGTCATCTACTTTGAGCGGCCACTCCTGCGTGTAGAATCCAGAGATAAGATTATTGAAATGATCAAATATCTTCTTGCTGGGATGGGGGCGCTGTTTTTTTATAATAATCAAAAGAAGTAAACCAATAAAACCAAAAACTATGTCAGTAGTTCCAATAGCCATTCGTCCGCACTTGATTCCTTTTTTCTTCAAAGAATGCGAAGGGAAAGAGGTGAGTTATGGTAACCGTAAGGTAAAAGCGGTCTTGTTCTCTCCTCAGTTTTCATCCCTGGGGCGCATGATCCGTTTGTTGATGGTGAAAGCGGGTCGCCCGCTTAACGTGGATCACTTTAATTTATACATGAGTGTGGTAGACGAAGGTGGTTCTAAGCGTTATCAAGGTAATTTTTATAAATACGAAAACGGGCGCAATTCCTTTTTGCAGCTTCCTAAAGAAACAACAGAGGATATTAACGACTTGATGGAGGATTTATTCCGAATGTCTTTTGTTTCATATGTAAACGGTTGTGTAGAGAATAATTGCGATGGTGTTATTGTGTCTGCTATAGATAAGTTTATCGATAAATATGATTTGTTAGAATGTGGATTTTCTAACGAAACGCTGCGAAGATTGTACTATAGAGAACGAAAAACAGATAAGATAGCGTGTCGGTTTCAAAATAAAAAATCGCCAAACGTGGTGCGTTTCAACGCGTAAATACATGTCACATTAAAGTTTAGGGTTGTAGGCTATTTTTGATTAAATCAAACCCTAAATCATGAAAACACTCAATTACTTACTCAAAGGCTTTGGTTATGATAATCTACAGGATTTCAAAACCACCATGTTCAAAATTTTCTATCAAGACAAAGCAGGTTTGTATCTAGCCATGAGCTGGATACTTGGAACCATTAAGACTTTTATCGAAACCTCTACAGGATTAGATATTGCCATCTATGTGGCTTTTGTGTTCTTGATCGTGGCCGAAGTGCAAACAGGCATAAAAGCCTCGGTAAAAGTGAATAAAGAACGCATTAAGTCTAGAAAAATAGGGCGAATGATACTGAAAATAGGCGTGTATAGTGCTATTCTTTATGTGTTGTTCACCTTTTCATCAGGTATGCCTGCTCCTGTGGTTCTTGGATTAGAGGTAAATCCGTTTGTGTGGTTGTACTATGTGGTGTTTACCGCTATAGTAATGCAATTGCTGATTTCATGGTTAGAAAACTTAGGTACATTGGGGTATAAAGAAGCTGGTGGTGTGGTTGGTATTATACTAAGAAAATACAACCGCTGGTTTGAGTTTGATGGGAGTAAAAACGCTGATGCTGTATAGATATGAACAGAGCTAAAAACATTCGCTACATCGTGGTGCATTGCCAAGCAGGACACGGAACGTTAGAAAGCATGAAAGCTTTCTGGAAAAACAGTTTAGGTTGGAAGTCTCCAGGTTATGCCACATGGATAGACTATGACGGTACGGCTCATAAACTAGCCAACTACAATACACCTACCAATGGTGTACAAGGGTTTAATTCGCAATGTTTGCACCTGTGTTATCGTGGTGGCGTATTACATGAAGATGTAAAAAAAGCAGCCGATACCAGAACGCAAGCGCAAAAGAATGGATTGCTTCAAGAGATCCTATCAATGATGAACTGGCTGCACGACAACGGCAATGATTTGCAGAACGTGATGATTGTGGGCCATTATCATTTCTCGAATGATAAAAACAAAAACGGAGCGATTGAACCTTGGGAGCGTATAAAGGAATGTCCTTCGTTCGATGCGTACAAAGAATACGAGGATTTGATGTTGAAAGAGAATCCGATGTATCACAAACTAAAACTGCCTAGAAACCGATAGTTATGGATCCAGAAGAAATGATTTGTTATTATTCCGGTAATGAGACTTTAGAAAAAGCCAAAGCATTTGCCGAAAACCTAGACGAAAAAATTTTAGAGAGAGGTATTAAAATACGTTTTGTGCCTATGGAAAGTATAGAAAAGGGCCGAATCGTGCTGAAGGGGGATAAAGAAACTATGAAACAAATGGGATTGCGACTACTTAACACAAAAAAACGATGAGAAACGAAACATTAAAAGCGTTATTGTTTTGGTTTGTGGTTCTTGCCTTTGCTATTATGGTCAATAGCTGCGGCAGTACCAAAAAACGCCTGCAGGAACAAAGCTCACTGATACAAAACGAATCGCTTGTGCGCAAAGAACAGTCGGAGCAGCAAGAACTCAATGTGAAAATTGAAACATCAAAGGTTACTGATGCTGTTGCTAATACCATAAAGATCAAGAAAACCTACACTCCTATCCTACCCGACAAAAAAGCAGTAGCAATAGACAGTCAAGGCAAGCGTGTGGAATTGGAGAATGCTTCGCTAGTAGAGGAAACCACGCTTCATCAGGATAAAGAGCAAGTGCGTCAGGCAGGAAAGTCAGAAGCGGTGGAAACCAAAGGGAAACAAGCTAAAGAGGTCGGTAAATCCAAAGCTATCGAAAAAGCCAATGCACAGGATAAAATCATAGATAGAAAAGCAATTCATTTTTCAGTTTGGATTTGGTTAATACTCGTTGCTTTTGTTGTCTTGGTAGTAACTTACTTAAAGTATCGCTTTAAGTGGATTTTTAATGTCACAGGCTTATTAAATAAATAAAATCAACTTCGTAAAAAATATACACCATGAGAGTAGACAGAATGTTAATGGATATGATGCGCTCCGATTGGCTTATGAGTCAAGAGGGTATTTTGTCCTATGCGCCCATAGCTCATAAAATCATTACCGGTAATGCTGTGGACATGGCGCCCAAAACGCACGCTATTATGAGTGTGATCAATGAAAACGGCAAAAAGGTACAGCCTGACGAAAACGGAATGATTACCGCTCCCAAAGGATCGGTAGCCGTTATTGATATGATAGGACCCGTAATGAAATACGGCGACTGGTGTACCTATGGTGCTGACGAAATTGTGGGAGCTCTTAAAGCCGCCGACAAAAATCCAAACATTGTAGGAACGATTTTTAATATCGATGGTCCAGGGGGAAGCGTATCGGCAATTGGTGGATTCTTAGATTTTGCTAAAGTAAAAACCAAGCCTGTAGTAGCTATTGCAGATCAATGTGCCTCGTTGCACTATTGGGCTATGTGCGCTGTAGCTGATTTAAAAATGGCCGATAATGATGTGTCTGCGCTTTTCGGTTCTGTGGGCGTTACGACTTCCTTTGCGGACAATCGTAAGTATTTGGAAAAACTAGGTTATGAGTTCCATGACATCTATCCTGACGAAAGTGAGCATAAGAACTTAGCGTGGCGAATGGCTTTGGAAGGTAAATATGATATGATCAAAGAAGAGCATTTGTCTCCTTTGGCTATCAAGTTCCAAGAGGCGGTGCGTGCCGCTTGCCCTAATTTGAAAGAAGAAGTAGGCGTATTGACCGGTAAAACTTTTGGGGCCGACAAGGCTTTGGAGTACGGCATGATCGATGCCATTGGTACGCTAGACCAAGCCATTCAACGGTTACATGTATTGAGTGAAACGAAACACTATATCTAATTTTTAACCCCTAAAATCATTTATTATGAAATGGAAATTAATGGCTAAGACGGTCGCAATGTTTACGGCGCTGCTTGGTTTGAAAGAAATTCCGATTGATGGCGAAGCACAGCAAGTCAATTTGGATGATGCGCAACGACAAAAAATTGTCGATGCCCTCGGCGAAGATTTGGCCGAAAAAGCGATTAACGGTATCAATTCCGAGATTAAAAACATGGCGCAGCACAATCTGGACTTGAAAGCCATTCAAGATGAAGTGGATGCCTTGGTGCAAGAATCGAATCTTACTGAAGAGGAGATTAAAAACATTGCTAAAGACGAAAAAGGCGACTCTGCTACTTTAGCTTCTTTAAAAGCCATTGGAGAAAAGCAAAAAGAAATGGCACAAACGATTGCAAAATTAATTAATGATCCCGAAGGTGATGCTCCGCTAGCGGTAATCCACGGCAATAACAAAAACATGAAACACTCAGCAACACACTTGTTTGGTAGCGGAAAAAGCTATGATGCCTTTGAAGGTGGCCGTTCTTGGAATGCTCGTATGAGAGATGGAGGCGTGAAAGCTACAGACTTTAATCAAAGTGGTGTCATTCCGTTATTGCAAAGCGATATGGAGCATTTTGTGGAAGAAAACAACGGAGTATTATCTTCTTTGTTCAATGACTTCCGTGATTTGCCAAGCCAATGGAGCCGTAAAACGGGCGTTTTGGATCGTGTGAGTGATGGTTATATCATTCCTGCCGAAATCGTGCAAGGAAGAGCCAAAGGATGGTCTCCTAAGAACAAATTCAAAATTGCTTCCGAAGAAGGTAGAGTGTATCGCAAGAAAATAGATATCACTTTTGATGGTTACGAATTGCAAGAAATTGAAAACACTTGGATCAGACAATACAACGCCAACGATGGTTCTCATCCTTGGAAAATGTCGTTCATTGGGTTCTTGTTGTCTGAAATTGTAAAACGTCAAATGCTGGATGATCGCAATGCGCAAATCAATGGTATTTTCGTAGAGTCTCCAGAAGGTGATGGCAAACCAGGTGCAGCAGTGAACTCGCAAAACGGGTTACGTTTCTTGTACTGGTACCACAAAGAAATCTCTAAAAAATTCCGTCCGTTTGACATTGGAGCGCCAACCGATGCGAATATCGTGGACCACATCAATACCTTAATCGAGTTGATACCTGAGATTGAAAGAAAAGAGCAAGGATTAGAAATTCAATTGTCCTCTAGATGGTTGAAAGCGTATATGAAACGTGCGGGCGAATTGTACCCAAAATTATACAGCACTGATCAAGGGAAAATGAATTACTCATTGATGAGTCCGATTGATTACCCGAACATCATTTTCCAAGAAATCATTGACCAAACCAAATCAGATTTTATTGCGATCACGCAATCTAAAAACATTGAAATCTTGGATTACAATGTGTCTGAAAAAGGGAAGTTTACGATTGTTCACGACAAGAGAGATACCAACATTTTTGCAGATTACCGTTTGGGAATCCGTATCAAATTTGTGGGAACTAAGTTAGAAGCGGGTGACCCAAGAGAATTTGAAATGCAAAAAGTATGGTCGAACAACATGCCTGTATTTGGAAACGATGTTTTTGCCCCAACCTTTGACATTGACAATTCTGGAATTGTAAAAACAGCTTTCTCAAACATCGAGGTGGATGCTGCTTGGAAAACTGATATTGTTAATATCGAGTATGCAGGAAAAGGAACAGTAGTGCGTATCAAAGGAAACACAGGATTGGCAGCCGCCAAAGCGGTGAAAAGCAACGCTAACTTATTGTTGACTGCTGATTTCCCATTAAATTCAGGTGGAACCTTGGTATTGTTTGCGCAAGAAGACGGAAAATTCAAAGAATTATCTCGTACTACTACGCCTCCGGTTGTGCCAACGGCTGATGTTAATTTCACTTCAGGAATTATTGATTCTAAAGGGGGAACAGTATTCAGATTTGCTGGAACAGCTACACAAGCGATCGGTAACATATTGAGCGGTGTAGAGGGTAAAACAATCAAGATTTACGGAACCGATACGGCTTCAGTAGACGTGACTTTATCTGATGTTGGAAATATCAATGTAGCTAGTGCAGCCACATTAGGAGATAGCAACGATTACGTGCAGCTGACTTATGTTGATGCCGTATGGGTAGAAACTGGAAGAAGTATAACTGTTTAATACCAGATAAAAAATGGGACTTTATATTAAAAAAAATGTGTTGAAACCAGCGGGAATATCCGCTGGTTCGGCAGCAGCCAAAGAACCAAACGTAACCATCATTGATGTAGAGGATATTTTATTCTTTCCGCCTAGCGATGACAATGGGGTTAGGTTAGTAGGTAACTTTGGGTTGAAGGCAGGTGCAAAAATGTACCAGTTTTATTCTACCAAATCCAAAATATCTGCGCCTTATGAAAGCGAAGGTGATGAGGATTCTGTAAGCATCACACAAACGTTTGATGCGCAACATCCGGGTAATGAATTGGAGATAAAAGAATTCATTCAGAACTGGATGGGCAAAAACGTGATCATCATTCATGGGACTTGTCAAGAAGCTTGGAGAGAAGTAATGGGAACACCTTGTGCGCCGTTGCAATTGTCGCCAAGTAAACAAGACAATAACGATGGGCGTTTTCATATGTTGAAATTCAAATCGTTTGCCAAAACGTCTTTATTGCCTAAGCATTACGAAGGAGCTTTATTGTTAGGTGCGCCTCATGCTGTGGCTTTGAGTACTGCGGTAGCGGTAAATACTGCAAATGGTGCGTTCTACAAACTTCCAAGTTTGGCCACTACTGCAGCTATTGGATTCTCAGAAGTGTCATTGCCTCACGGAACTGTAATACAGTTGATAGGTGGCGGTGGTGCTGATCCTGCAACATTGGCTACTGGTGTAACCGATAAGAAAGCCATCTTGAAAAATGGTGCTACTTGGACAGGATTAGAAAATGCATTTATCAATTTAAAAGTGTTCACTGCTGGAGCCATGACCTTCTTAATTGAAGAATCTAGAGGATAGTTGGTTTGTTTAGTTAATTATTATTTTGGTAAAAAGCCACTGTTTTTGCAGTGGCTTTTTTCATGTCACAACATTTTTGGTAGGTAATTACCAATTTTACAATCACCTTAAAATAATTAAACGAAAAGCCATGAAACAAAACGTAATTGAGTTCTTAAAGAACCTCCCCGAGAGTCCTTATGATCAGTTTAATGAGGCGTATGAACTGTACCGAAAATCAGACGGAAAAAACATTCATGTTGAACGCTCCTTGAATACCGCTGGGTTTTCTGAATCGAGATTAGAAAACCTTTTGTATGATCTGAAAAAAATTCACGATATCAGCGATATCGAATTGGTTGAAACGCCAGTTATTGAATTGGCCAATGAAACAGGGCAAGAAGTTGCTGCAGGCGAAGGAAGCGAAGATACTACTAACAAGGCTGCCATCACTACTCCTGAATTGCTAGAGCATAAGGACGAGAAAACAGGTTTGTCCGTTCGTGAGGAATTTCCATTCTTGAACGATAAGGATTGTCCAGATGAATTAAAGATTCTTGTGGCCGATAAAATAACGGTTTGGAAGATTTACGTTGAAGCTCACGAAAAGTTAGGGCAAAAAGAAGCGGGTACGCTTGAATTGACTCCTGAAGAAGAAACCGAGTTGGTAAAAACAGCAGCGGAAGCTTTTGAAGAAAATCAAAAGATCTATGCCGAGTTGAACGCTTACAAAGAAACGGGTAAGATTTTGGGCGAACATCCTATCTTCAAAAAATTGCAGTTTGCTCGTGAAGTAGAGGAAATGACCAATGAAGAATTGTTTAAGTACAAAAATGCTTCGGCAAAATATTTTACCGACAACAAAAAGCAGTTGGAAAAAGCTATTGCCGACAACAAAGAAGAGCGAGTGAAAGAGATTGAAGCTCGTGTTTCTGATCGTGAAATTAAGTTGGCTTTGGTCAATAAAAAGTTAGGCATTCAAACCAAGTAATATGCTTTTTAATTACAAAGAACTCGCCCCTACATCGTCTCCAAAAGAGAAGGAAAAAGGGAGCGAGTTATTTACCTCAAAATACTTGGCTGCGCATTACCAAAAGGTATCGTGCTTAGAGGATGATTTGTTTAGAGTGCCTACACAGGAGGAGTTTTTCTTTTTGCAAAGCGACACGGCTTTTAATGCGTTCACTTTTATTCCGTTAATTGCTAAAGCACATCCAATAAAAGAATTACATGCCACTACTTACAGTATTAGTAGAAAAGTAATTGAAGCTTTAATCGAGATGCACGACAGCGGTAGTATTGAGCGCATCACGTTGTTGATTTCAGATAGCATGATCAAGCGCAATCCAATTGTAATAGACAATTTGATGGCGATGGCGCAAAGCCGTCCGAATTTAACGGTGCTTTATGCTTGGGTACACGCCAAAGTGTGTTTGATGCAAACGCACGACAATTATTTTGTAGTGGAAGGTTCTGGGAACTGGAGCGAAAACGCACACTATGAGCAATACACATTTGGCAATAGCAAAGGCTTGTATGATTTTAGAATGAAACTTTTTACAGAAACGAATTTGAAAAAGTATTAAAGCCCCCTAGCCCCCGAAAGAGAGAATTATTAACTGACTTAAAACAAACCTATGGTACCAATCCCTTTTAAAGAATCGAATATTGAACTAAAAAAACCCGCTTCAATGACGGATGAAGAATGCGGTAGCTTGCCTATTTTTCAATCAGATGACGGTACTTGTATTTCTTGCTGGACGGTTTCGTTTTGGAAAAGACTAGCGTTTTTATTCCATGGAAAAATATGGCTTGGGATTCATTCTGGAAAAACTCAACCTCCTGTGTGGTTAGATTGTACAAAAACAGTATTCTTAAAATAAACCTATGAAATCATTTTTAAAATTATGCCTCGGCACGCTGTTGGTTTTCATTGCCATGATCCTTGTGATTGGGTTGGTGCTTAGCTTTTCGGGTGTGGCGGTGGCTTTGGGAATTGTCGCTTTAGTGGTGGCGGTTCCTGGACTGATAGTCCATTTTTTTACCAAAAAAAGAAAATTAGTATGAAAAAAATAGGCTATGCTTTGATAGTGGTTTCATTTGCCATAGGAATTGCTTCAGAGCATTTGCCTAAAAGTTTTGATGTAGCGCCTTTTGTTGTCTTGGCTTTTTGTTATCAACTGTTGGGATATTATGTTTTAATACTGGATAAAAATGAATAGCGAGTTGTATTTCGGAATGTTTGGATTTCTTCTAGGGGTGCTGTTTGGTTTTCTGATATATGCAGTAATTATTTTTTATACAAGTCCTTCAGGAGTTCCAAAATATCCAAATCCGCCAGCTCCTCCTGTTTTAAGAAACAAGGAATTGGTGTGTTATAAAGAATGTGGTAATACCATTATATCTTCCTATAAGAGGGATGCAATCTGTTTAAATTGTGGAAGTAGCATTGTAAAACCTGAAATTTCTAAAATTAGAAAAAATGAAACTACTTGACCTTAAATTTTCCGAAGAGGAATTTACAGCAATACATGATTTAGCAGGCAATAATTATGCGCCTGAAAAGATTGCCCTGTACTTGGATGTGGATAAGAAAGCGTTTATGAAGCTCTGGTACGACAAAGAAAGTACCGTGAGACAAGCGTATGAACGAGGGAGATTGATTGCCGAATTTAACGTGAACAACAAACAAAAGGCTTTGGCTGAAAGTGGCAATATTACGGCTGCTCAAATCTTTTTGAAGGAAGCCGAAAAAAACGAAATCAATAACATTAGAAACCGAATATTGTATGGCGATGACTATTGATCAAATTGACCTAAAAGATATTTACGAATTCATGGAAAAGGGCAATGTGAATAATGCCCCTGCTCCTATCGTGGAATATTTGGAACTGCTGGACAAGGTGCGGGCTATGTTTTTGCGCATTGATAAATTTGGAAGTAAAGAAATGATAGTAAAACACCTAATGACGGTGGATAAGCTATCGCGCTACAAAGCCATGCAGGTGTGCGATGAAGCGCAGGAATATTTCTATTGTGATAGCCGAATTTCGAAAGCCGCTTGGAAAAACATCTACGCTGATAAAATGGATAAGATGATCAACTTTTCGATGCAACTGGTCAAAGATGTTTCTGATGCGCAAAAAGTGGTTAAAATGCTGTTGGATGCTTCCGTACTGCGTGGCGTGAACGAGCCAGATGTGGAGGAACTGCCAGCCGAAGTGTTTCAACCGCCATTTGTGGTGTATAGTTGCGATGCTGAATTTTTGGGTATGCCTAAAGCGAATCGCCAAAAACTATCCGAAATGATAGACAAACTCCCCGAACTGACCGAAAAAGAAAAAATACAAATCAAGCGTGAAGCTTTGGTTTTACCTTTAAAAGCATTCCCAAATGAGCAGGAAAACGCACGTAAGTCTTAAAGATACCGATGTAGAAGGCCGTTTTGCCAATTGGGTAAAAATGGTTGTTTTTTTGATTGCTCCTAAACATTTGCGCCTTGTGGCTGGTCGTGCCATGGCAAAAACTACGGATATCATTGCCGAAAGGTCGCAAAACATCATTCACGATATGCCGAAAAGCTATCAAGTATTGGTGTCTGACACCTATACGAACTGCTTGAAAAACATTGCTCCTGCCTTGCTTGAAGGTTGGAACCGTAAAGGCTGGCGCGAAGGGATTCATTATGTGACCGATAAACGACCTCCCTCCCACTTCAAACTACCTTACAAGCCTGTGGAAACGTATAAGCATACGATTTCCGTATTCAATGGCTGCTTTATCAATTTGGGTTCGCTGGATCAACCGGGAGGATTGGCGGGTGGTTCTTACCAACACATGTACGGCGATGAAGCGCGACTGCTCAAACAACAAAAATTAAAGAAATTGACGCCTGCCATTCGTGGGGAATACACCTTGTTTGGTCATTCCGTGTACTATCGAGGGACTACGTTTACTACCGATATGCCCAACATTATCGATGGCGATGATGATTGGATCATGCAGGACGAAAAGAACATGGACTTAGACCAGGTGCGTTTGGCGCTGGAAGTGGGTTTAGTCTTGAACGAAATCAAGAAAGAAATTTTGTCGCACAAGCAAGTGGGCGATTACGAAGCCATAGAAAAACTCAAAGCCAACTTAGTACGATGGACTGAAAAATGGATCAGGGTGCGCAAGGATTTGACGTTTTTTTATGTCGTGAGCTCGTTTGCTAATGTGGATATCCTGACCGAAGGCTATTTTGCGGATAGCTTGAAAGCTTTGGGGATTGAAGAGTTTAAAAGCGCTATTCTATCCTTGAAAGTCAACCTAAAGAAAGGCGAAAAGTTTTATGGTAGTTTAGGCGAACATCATTTTTATGACGATGGTGTGATTACTTCCTTTTACGACCAGTTTTCGTTGACGGAGGAAATAGAGGAAAGCAGTTTGGCTTTGCGGTACGTGGACCACAATGCGAAACTAGAGGGCGGTATGGACTTTGGAGATATGTGTAGTTTGATCATTGGGCAAAGCCGAGGGAACTACTTATATTGCCAAAAAGAGTTCTATACTTTGGCTCCAGAAAACGAAATCCACATGGGGCGTAAATTCTGTGAATTCTTCAAACATCATAAAGTAAAAGTGTTGGACTTGTACTATGACCGCTCGGGGAACCAAAACAGCAAAACCAAACGCGATTGGGCGAATGCCATTAAAAGAGCGATTGAGTTTGATAATGGCGTGGCCACAGGTTGGCTCGTGAACTTAATGAGCGAAAATCAATCTACGATTTACCAAGAAGAGGAATATGCGTTTGCCAAAGAAATGATGTCCGAAACGAACAAGGAATTGATGAAAATCAAGATAGATAAGTTTCAGTGCAAGTGTTTGAAAAGCTCCCTAGAACTGACCAAAATCAAGATAAAAACCGATGCCAAAGGCAGTAAGTCGATGCACAAGGATAAATCGACCGAAAGCCTACCGCTGTACTTGCGCCCGATGTTCTCGACGAACTTCTCGGATGCGTTCAAATATTTCATCTATCGTCGTAACTGGGTGGCTTTGGTGAATGATCACGATGAGTATCGAGGGGAAGATCCTGGGGTGATATAATTGTTTATATTGGTTATAAATAACAAAAAAAGTGATTGTTTTGTTTGTATATATGTATCTTTTAGCATACATTTGTAAAACAAAATCACAAACAGTCCGGCGCAGGACGGTAAAGTCTGCATTAAGATTATGGAAAATTCAACTTACATTTTCGTTCCTTATGCTAGTTCCAATAGAACAGCATTTCTTTCTAAACTTGTAGAAAGAACAGAAAACAATTTTAAAGATAAAGATGCTAACGGCGTGTATCCTGTAGCTCCTTTTGAATTTTGGAAACAAGATGACAAATACTTTTCTGAAAACCCAAATTGCTGTACTGCATATCTTTTGGTTGAAGCTCCTGAATGGTTTAGTTCAAACGATCTTGAAACTCTTGCTGCTGCTGTTGAAAAAGGATTGGGAAAAGATTATGGTAATTCTCCTATTCGTGCGATAAAAGCCAGCAGAGAGCATTTAATGATCGAAATTATCGAAATGATGTCTAAAATTAGAGAGTCAATTGAAAACAATAAAGAAATTGATTTTGCTTCTCCGATGGTCTTAAGAGGTTTAAAGTTGGATTATTTTGTTGCTTTCAATAAAATATACATCTATCAGGAATCTTCAAACAAATACGTTAGATTCTAATGAAAAGTTTATGTTATTCGGTAAGACTGGAAAGCCTTACCGTTGTATCTGACAAATGCTATAAAGCTATCGCTTTTGATGGTAGCGAAGCATTGATTCCCAAAAGTCAGGTATTCGGGCAAGACTACAGCGTACAGAAAAGCGAAGCGTACTGGATTAGTGAATGGATTTTGAAGCAAAAAAGCCTTCAATATTCAGCCAAAAAGCAAGCGTACTTTGATACGGTGACCAGAAAAGAAGTGCCGCATTATGTGGTTACCAAACACACACCACAACCAAAAGAAGCCTTAGACAACAACACCATAAACGAGTTGAAGAGATGACAGGCCTACTCCCACAACAAACAGCTGTAAAAACAAAACTCCTGCCGAACAAGGTAGGGGCTTTGTTTATGAAGCCCGGAACGGGTAAAACCCGACCGACATTGGAAATTGTGAACTCGGTGGAAGATGTCGATTTGGTGGTGTGGATTGGTCCACTAAGAAGCATCAAACCAAAGGATGGGTTGTCTAGTATTATTGACGAAATCAACAAATGGGGCGGTTTCAATTGTCCAAACGTAGTGTATATGGGTATTGAAACTTTGCAATTATCAGACCGTGCTTATTTGCAGTTATACAAACAAATTGCCTCGGCTTGGCGTTGCTTTATGGTAGTGGATGAAAGCATAAAGATGAAAAACTTTGACGCCAAACGTACCCAACGCATGCTGGAACTGGGTAAGATGGTCGAGTATAAATTGATTTTGAATGGTACGCCTATCACCAAGAATTTATTGGATTTATGGAGTCAGATTCAGTTTTTGTCGCCATTGATTCTTAGAATGGATTACGGGGAATTCAAGAATACTTTTCTGAAGTATACTCAGGTTACCAAGCATTTAAGCGGTAAGCGTAGTTATACCAAGGAATTCATTACGGGGATTGAAAATATTGATTACCTCTATTCGCTGATTGGGGAGTATATTTTTGAGTGCGATTTGAATTTGGATATCAAGCAATACTGGAACAATTATAGTTACACGCTATGCGACGAAACTAAAGACGAATACGACTACTTGAAAGAAAAGTATCTGGATGATAAAACATTAGAGGAAAAAAACAACAATATTTTCCTTGAAATGACCCAAAAAATGCAACATACATATTGTTGCACTGCGAATAAGTTTGAAGTTTTGGAGGAGCATTTTAAAAAGTGGCCACAAGAAAAGCACATTATTTTTTGCAAGTTCGTGCGCTCTCAGGAGGAAGTGAAAGCTGCATTCCCAAAAGCTCAGGTGTTGAGTTACCAAAAGGAATCGATGAGTTTGAATCTTCAAAATTATCCTTATACCATTTTTTGGGATAAAAATTTTGATTGGGGATTGCGAGAGCAAGGCACGTTTCGTAACTACAGAACTGGAAACCTAGAAGATTGTTATTATTGGGATATGACTGGAAATGTAGGGCTTGAAGCATTGTTTGACAAGAACGTGAAAGCCAAAACAAGTATGGTAGAGTATTTTAAAAAAGTAGGTAGAGAAAATTTAAAGAAATTGTTATGAGCAGCAACAGAGAAAAATTAGTAAATCAGCTTTTTATAGGAAAGGTAGCAGATGTAATTGGAATTGAAGAAGTAATAAGGCTTAAAAAAGAAGCCGAAGAAACTTTTCCAAAAGAAAAAAGTTTTAAGAGCCCAGTTTATAATGTGATAGCTGTGCCAATTGACAAAATTGAAGCAAACGATTATAATCCTAATCACGTGGCCAAAAGAGAAATGGAGTTATTGTATCAAAGTATTAAATGCGATGGGTACACGATGCCGATTGTGTGCTTTTATGATAAAGACCGCGATAAGTATGTAATTGTGGATGGTTTTCACCGTTATACCATCATGTTGCGCTACAAGACTATTTTTGAGCGTGAAAATGGGATGTTGCCTGTATCGGTCATTGAAAAAGACATTTCTGATCGTATGGCATCGACCATTCGCCACAACCGAGCAAGAGGGAAGCACGAGGTAGAGCTGCAAGCTTCACTGGTTGGAATGCTCAAAGCTGGATGGGATGAAATTAAGATTATGAAGGAGTTGGGAATGACTCTCGAAGAAGTACAGCGTTTGATTGGCTTGAAAGGAATTGCTAGTGAAATTCAAGGCGTTCCCTACTCCATCGAACGACAAATTAAAGAAGTGGAAGAGGACGTGCAACCTGATTTTGAGTAATGGCTAGAACGGTAGTTAGAGGGACAGTTGATGTACTGGAAGCAGTTGAGAAAAGAATTTCTTTGTTGTTTGATTTGTACGACAACATTTCGCTGTCTTTTTCGGGAGGAAAGGACAGTACGGCTTTGTTTCATTTGATCAATGCCGAAGCTAAAAAAAGAGGTCGGAAATTTATTCTTTACTTTCAGGATCAAGAGGCCGAATACCAAGGGACGATTGATTTTGTGGAATGGGCGATGTCTCAGCCAAACGTTATTCCGTTGTGGTATCAGGTTCCTATTTTTATGACCAATGCAGCAAGTCAGCAACAATTGTTTTTGTGGGCTTGGGGCGAAGGCGAAGAATGGATAAGGGAAAAGCATCCGATGGCGATTCATAGTATTGACAGAATGTATCCAAAAAGGTTTCATAAATTCAATTTGTGGGTAGGTCAGAACTTGGAAAAGAAAATGAAAGGCAAAAGCGTTTCCATAATCGGACTGCGAGCTGAAGAAAG
The DNA here is from genome assembly GCF_055231795.1 of Flavobacterium riviphilum. Lineage (NCBI taxonomy): Bacteria > Pseudomonadati > Bacteroidota > Flavobacteriia > Flavobacteriales > Flavobacteriaceae > Flavobacterium > Flavobacterium riviphilum. Next base: position 63,411 of record NZ_JBUYSY010000012.1, on the reverse strand, counting down.
TCCAGACAGGCGATTTGTGATGTTTGGTGAAGATTCGGAGTTGTTTTGGTTGAGACGAAAAAACAAGCCGCACAAGGCGTATCCGATTATTGATTGGAAGTACACAGATGTTTGGAAGTATTTGATTGAAAACAATCTAAAATACAATCGGATTTATGACAAAATGTACATGCTTGGTGGAAATTTGAAAACCTTTCGAGTGTCGAATTTGGTACACGAAAAAGCGTTTCGATGCCTTACCGACCTGCAGGAACTAGAACCTGAAACCTATGATAAATTAGAAAAGCGATTACATGGCGTTCATACTGCAGCCATTTATGGTAAAGAAAATTTGATGTATTCCATTAAATCTTTGCCTGAGAACTTTAAAACTTGGAAGGAATACAAAGAGTTTTTAATGTGTTCTATTCATCCTGATTTAAAGCGAATTTTTGATTATCAATGGTTGCGACTGCAACATGTGGAGGATGAAGATTGTTTCAAGTATATGGTCAAAAGGATTTTACTTTGTGATTGGGAGGGAAATATTACCAGCAAGAAGTGGACGTTTGGCGAAAATGTAAATTACACCAAAGAACAACTTCTTGAGCGAAACGGCATGAGAAAAAGTGATGAAATAATACAGAAATGGATGCAATTATTATAATTAATTATAACTATGAAAGAACCAGACAATGTAGTGGCGTCGATGCTTGTGGAAAGCAAACGTCAAAAAGTGGCGCAAATTATCCAAACTGCCCGAGTGCAAAAAGGATGGACGCAGGAGGAACTTGCGGAACGCCTAGGAATTAGAAGGCTAACGATTATAAAAATAGAGGGATGCAAGTATTCACCCAATGCGGATATTTTATATTCGATATTAGATTGTTTAGAAATACCTTTAAAAATTGGCAATGAAAAAGTTTGAGTTTACCCAGCCTGATTTCCTTTTTTGTGAAATCGTAATCAAAGATGATACGCAAAATGATGATCGCATTTGGATTTATCATCGTCCTAGTCTGTCACTTATTGAATTCATCAATGTAGATGATTTCAAGGATTTTCAGTTTACTGGTAAGCAGGACCGTTTTGAGTATTTGGACGAAAATTGGTTTGGCGTTTTTGTTCAGGATAATTGTGAAGCCACGGATCATAATGCTGATAAAGTTTTGAAAGCTGCGTGGCAATATCTGGAGGATTATTTTGTTTGGGAGGATGAGCAGGAGTAGTAAATAATTGATTATATTTACAATATGAAAGCAAAAAAATATCCAGAAGTTACTGTAACGATTATTAATTTTGAAGATGTCAAAAAAATATCTAATGAAGAAATCGTTCTAAAACGAAAATATGGCAAAAAGGAACGTAAAATATTGACCTTTAAAGTTGTTGATACTACTGATAAAATTAAATTATAAGTGAATTTTATGAAAAGACCAATATTTATAGAAAGCGAAAGAAGGAATTGGTTAGTTCCTGAGTTAGAAGTTCTAAAAATGAAGATCAGAAGATCAATTGATAGATCTTGGTATGGTAAATTGAATTATAAAATATTAGATTGGCTTTCTTATAAATTGAATTAAAAAAACGATAGTTTTTACACAAAAAGAAAAGAGAAAGAAAAACACAACGCCGCCCGGAGGGCGGAATTTTTTTTGAGCATAAAAAAACGCATAACTTCTAGGTTTGCGTTTAATTATTTCCTTCTTCCAAACGGAAAGATGAACTCTTTGCAAATATATAAAAAAAAACGCCCTTTTATTGGGCGTTTTCTTGTTTAGTAAAGTTTTGTAAAAGTTCACAGGCTAAAACTGTTTTTAATTGTACGTAATAGGCTTTTTTTTGCTCCTGTTGCTTTATTGCTTCGGTTATAAGATGTAAAGCATTTAATTTTTTTTGTGCGCTTACATCGTCTTTAATAGGGTTTTCTAAAAGTGGCTTTAATAGTTTTTTGTACTCTCTCAAGCTCAGAAAAGGAATAACAGAACCGCGAATGTAATATTTTAAGGTTCTGGAGGTGTAAAGCATGAAACAAATTTCGAAAGCGTTTTTTATATCGGTTTGCACTTCCCAACTGTTGGGAATTGGGTTTTTTAGGGGTCGCCCTGCGTGGAGTCCGTGTGATTGAATATAAAAAACACTTTCCCCAACCTTGGCGCGGTTGGGGTTGTATTTTGATATTTTCATAGTTCCCCGTTATCAGCAAATGAATAAAAATTTTCGTCTGTTATAATTAAGTGGTCAAGAATTTCAATATCTAAAAATCGGCTTGCTTCCTTAATTTTTCGGGTTATGGCTCTATCGGATTCGCTGGGTTGGAGTTTTCCGCTTGGGTGGTTGTGTGCTATGATTATAGCGGTAGCCAAACAATTTAAAGCGGTGGTAAAAATGGTTCGAACGTCTACGACTGTGCTTGTCATGCCTCCGCTAGAGAGTTTATAAAATCCTACTACTTTGTTTGAGTTGTTCAGGCAAAGCAAAATAAATTCTTCGGACCAGTGGAACGTATCAGCATTAAAAACTCGCTGAAAAATATGATAGGCATCTTTTGAGGATGTGATTTTTAAAAGTTCTGATTTTTTCAATTTCTTATCAAATGAAACTGAAATTTTAATTTCGGGTATATTGTGAATCATGGCGTATAGATTAAAAAATGTATTCGTTATAGTCGCTAGTGTTGTTGCTAAAATTGTCCTGTATAAACAGTTCCGCTATGGCTTGCGCTTTGTTGAATGCTTTTTTAACCTGTGCTTTGTAGTATTTGTAATCCTGGTAATTGAAAATTTTGGAGTATCCTCTGGCGTGTAGTGTTTCTTTTACTTGTTCAGACAATTTAAAAGATGTATTTTTGCGGCTGTTAGAATTTATTGGCGTCATGGCTTATAGATTTTAGTTTTTATAACTCCTGTACTCTTCGACCAGTACAGGAGTTTGTTTTTTATGGGTTATATTTCAAAGGTTAAAATTTCGTTTTCGGCTTCGCTTAGTAAAATGTTTAATTCGCTTTGCATGGCGTCACGAACTTTTTTAATTACGTTGGAGTTGCTCACGCTAAACTCAAAGCCTGATGAATTTTTGAGGATAATTTTTGCGTTGGTTTTGTCGTTGCCTGCATCAAACATTTTTAAATCGTTGTCTTTTTCTTTGAGTTGTTTAAATCTTCTGGAAACGGCTTCAAAATGTTCTATTCTGTTGATTCTTTCCTCTGCGGTTGGTTTTGGTTTGTCTACAAACTTTTCGATTAGGGCGTTTAAGGTTGTTTTTTTCTCTTCTGTGGTAGGTTCTGCCGTTTGAGCAATTTTTAAGTTTTTTGTAATTACCTCCGCTTTAGTGGCTTGTTTTTGTGTGTTCATCTTATTGATATTTAAGTTATTATTACTACTTAAAGATACAAAAATCCGTATATATACGGAAATATTAAGCCCTTTTTTTGAGTGTTTTTTTATGGTTTTTATAAATATATAATCATTCTAAATAAGTAATTTGTTTATTTTAAATATCTAATTTTTACAATGTTACAGAAAAAGAAAAATAGCAAAAAGACTGAAAAACAACAAATTAACCCAAATAAAAAAGGGGTTAAATGTGTTTTTGTCTTTGAAAACACCGTCCCGCTCAAAACTCTTTTTCTCTTTACCAATGACCCAAAATAAAAGAGATATGAGGGCGACCGACCGCCAGCACCGCACCACCGCACCACCACTAGCCCACCGCAGGTAACCATATACCTCATATTATACTCATGTCACACCGTAACTACTAGTGTTATAGTATCATTGTGGTATAATAAAACAGGTAATTACATGCAGCCCACCATTAAAATACATGAAGCTGTTAAGCGAATGCGAACGCTTACTGAAATTGGTGTTCCATTCTCCTTCTCGTTTTATTCTTACAATGCATCAAAAGGAACTACAGAGGGAGTGAAGCATGTAGAGAATGCACAGTTGCGCAAAGGATATCGAGATGATCAAAGCAATAAAGCCGATATACTCGTAGGGTATGTGAACACACACCAACAGAGCAGATGGTTCTATCTACCATTACTCTTGACATTCAACGGAATCAAAATAAAGCCATAGTTATGAATATAGAATATGTAGGCAATGGTGCTATAGTAGAAGCAGAACAAGTAACGTTTACTTATGAAGTAAGCGATACACCTCGTGATTTCTACAAACAAAAAACCAGTTCAGACAAACTAGATTGGAATAATCAAACCACTTTTGTTGGTGATTATCTTGTCTTTCCTTATGGTCAAAATAATGATCTTCCTGATGAAATCAAGAAGGTAGTTCAGACTAACTATATCGCTCCGGGTATCATTAAAAAGAAAACACAATTACTTTGGGGTTTAGGTCCTTTATTGTATACAGAAAAGATAGAGAATAAAAAATTGATTCGCAATTGGGTAGACGATGAAGAAGTGAAAACATGGTTAGAATCATGGGATTATGAAAACTACCTTGTGAAAGCCATTACTGATTTTCATCATATTGAAGGAGTGTTTACTAAATTTTATCTGAACAAAGGCTCTCGTATTGGTAAGCCATTAATAAGTAAATTAGAACATATCTATCCTGATAGAGCTAGGTTGGCCATACAAAAGAACAACCGAAATAAAGAAGCTACTCACGTAGTAACTTCCGATTGGTCCTATAAAGACGTGCAACAATTGTCAGAATTCAAGGCTTATCCCCTATTCGATTTTAGGGCACCTTTTCAACACAAAAACGCCATACTGTATTCTAACATGTACAGTTTTTGTACGGACTATTATACTGTGCCTGATTTGTACGGTTCTTTGGAGTGGTTGAATCGTTCTACTGCGGTACCGATAATATTTGCAGCACTGTCCAAAAACAGTATCAATCTAAAATACCACATTGTTTCTCCTCAAGCATTTTGGGACAAGAAAAGAAAAGATATCGAAGCCAATTGTACTACTAGAGGTGTAATATTTAAGGATTCGATGCTAGAGGAATACAAAGCCAAATTCTTAAAGAAAATAGGCGAAGTACTTTCAGGTGATGCAAATACGGGTAAGTATCTGCACACCACTAAGAGCTTTACAGTAGAAGGAACCAATCTCATTGAGCATGGTTGGGAAGTTAAAGTAATTGATCAAAACATCAAAGATTTCGTTGAAGCGCAAATCAAGATATCACAACGTGCCGATCATGCGCTTTCAGCTGGAATTGGCTTGCACTCTGCTTTGGGTAATGTATCCGAATCAGGCAAAAGCGACAGCGGTTCAGAGCAAATATATGCGCTCAAAAATTACCTCATGACAGGAATTGACATTCCCGAAATGATCGTAATGAAAGCCGTCAACTTTGCTCTAAAAGCCAATTTTCCTAGCAAGAAACTAAAACTAGGCTTCTATCACGAAACGGCCGAAAAAGAGCAAGATGTAAACCCAAAAGACCGACTAATAAACAAAGTATAATGAAACTGCTATTCAACACTACAGGAACCACAGGTAACACCGAACTTAAAGAATTGTTAGGTTTTATCGATGCCGATATCAAACTGAAAAACATCCTTTCAGACATCATCACTTCAACCAATGAAGTAATTGATTTGATAGGAAAAGAAGTTTATGATAAAGCAGTTGCAGCCTATAATGAAGGAGATTATGCAGAGGCAGATAAGATGTTTATTTACGCCGTTCGCTACCCTATTGCGGTTAATTCTTATCGGCTTTATGCTCCTTCAAATGACATCACCCACACCAACAACGGGCGTAAAATGCGCCAAGACGAAAATCAAAAACAAGCATTTGAATGGATGATTGATCGCGATAACGCTTCGTTAGAAAAAAGATACTACCGCGCATTAGACGATTTGATAAGTTTTTTAGATAATTCAAAAATTGAAAGCGAAACACCCGAAACGCTATATACATTATGGACCAAAAGTAATGCCTTCAAGGCTACTCATGATTTGTTCATCAGAACTACAGCAGATTTCGACAAATATTTCCCTCTAAAATCAAGATTACTTTTAATAAAACTAGCCCCTGGAATTTCGGATTGCGAGCACTATGAGATAAGACCCCGAATCGGTCTCGAAAAAACCAACGCATTGAAACAGGCGCTAAAAGAGAATACACCACCCACCGATGCCACAGATTTGGCGTTGATTCGACTGATTCAAAAAGCATCGGTGGCGTATTCCTTTGCATGGGCTATGCCAAGACTTTCAGTACAGCTTTATCCAGAAGGCGTTTTGCAACACGTAACCAGCGATAGAGCCACGACCAAAGGAGCAAAACCCACGCTAAAAACAGAAACACAAGAAGCGGCTCAGGCTTGGAAACTCGATTACGAACGTATTTTTACCGAAATCGAAAATCTTATTACGCCACCAGCACCAACCGAAGAGGTGACCATTCCTACTCAAACCATAGACGATAACTTTATTTCACTCTAAACCATTATACATGAAACTTTTTGTAAAAATCAATCGCTTTTTTAGTTATCTATTCAACTTTAGAAAAATTCAAACATTCAAGAAAGTCAACAAAAAGCTAGAAAAAAAACTAGCAGATAGAGAGGTTGATCGTATTATACTTAAAGGACAAATCATCAAAATGGTACGCAAATACCTTAGAATTGATGCCAAGTCGGAGTACATTCCAAGAGAATCAAGAAACAACACCGAAATCAGAGAAAGAATATTGGCTGAGTTTGGGGATGCTATGAATAAACATGGAGTAAAAATCAATAGTAAACTAGAATTGATTTAAGATGCACACCATAGAAATTCCAGAAGCCAAGATACGCCGATACATACCTTCGGATCTATCCGAGTGCGATGCAGAGCAATACATTGCCATGTGTCAATTGATTTTCTTGTTTCAAAACCAAGAAATCAGCTATGATGTATTTCGAGTACATGCCGTGTACAAACTCATGAAAATGAAACCAAAAGTCCAAAAAAGCGAAGAGGATTTGGATAAGTTTGCCAATGTATACACCCTAAGCGAGCTCATAGACGATTTCTTCGAAATAGACGAAAACGGACAAAAAACCATCAAACAATACTACATACACAATCCGGTACCAAGCTTCAAACCGCTCTTTACCACTTTGTATGGCCCAACAGACAGTTTTATGAATATAACTTTTGGTGAGTATACCGATGGATTGCGTTTGTTTCATGATTTTCATGCCACAGGCGATATGCAGTTTTTGAAGCTCTTATGTGCTTTGTTTTACCGACCCAAAAAGCGTTTTCATTGGTTCAAAAAACGTCAAGCCAATTATAATGGCGATCTGAGAAAAAAATACAACTCTGCAACACTAGAAGCAGATGCAAAAAAACTACAACACGCCCCTATTGGCTTTGTTTATGGTTTCTATCTTCTTTTTGCGAGTTTTCAAAAATATCTTGTTGATGCCAAAATTATGTGGGGAGGCAAAGAACTCGACTTCTCCATTCTATTCAAAGGAGATGGAACCACCGACCCCGACACCACCACGCCCGACATTGGTATGGACACCATTGTCTTTACACTGGCCGAAAGTGGTGTGTTTGGAAAAGTAGAAGAAGTACGCAATACCAATTTTTGGGAAATACTCATCCGTATGTACGATTTACGAAGAGCCGATTTAGAACGTCAAAAACAAGAACAACATGCTCCCAATACCTAGAATACTCGAATACCAAGCCGAAGTAGCCGATCAGTTGCGAGACGAAACCGGAAAAAAGCTATTCAATTACGTCGATATGATTATCGACAAACAAGAACTAGCCAACGTGCTCAAAGAACGTGTGCCCGAAGAAAACAGTTATCTCATTTCCGTAATGCCGGATTATGCCATCAATGGTGACGAAGACAATGCGAAATGGGAAAATATCCTGCAATTCTTTATCCTGGACAAAACCGATTATAGTGAGCATGACCGCGACAGCTTCCGTAATATTTTCATAAGCACCCAAGCCAAGGCGCAAGCATTTGTAGAAAAACTACTCGAAGACAAAGCCAATGTAGACGGAATATTTTGTGGGTTTCTTTCATGGCTCAAAGAAGATAGTATAACGGTTCGCCCTGTGATGTATCTAAACGATTGCAACGGATGGACGATTGAAATAAATTTGGAAACAGGTTTATAAATCCGTATATTTACGGAAAAAAACCATGACACCAACAGAAATCGAAAAACTATTTTTCCAAACCATCGAAGAAAAAGCCGTTTACAAAAAATTAGAAGGCATATCCGAAGACAAAATCTACAATTGGCGCAAAGGTCGAGGCGCCAAACCCCACGTAGGCGAAATGCTTCAAGTGTTGTACCAACTCAAACTAATCAAAGTAACCCATGAACCTAGCTGAATCCCGTGAACGCTTTGCCGATGATATCCTAGAGCGCCGTTTCATTCGTAGAGTGATGCGCGACAGCAGTAAGGACATTGACCAAGCGCAACGCAAATACATCTCCAGTCGTGGTTTTGAAAACGAAGATTGGAACTCAGGCCGTGGCTTCCTCATTGCCGATGATGGCATGGAATACACCCACTACAAGAAGCATCGTTTTGTAGACATGCGCGCCCGCAACACCAAAAAAGGCAAACAACGCAAGAAATCCCACCCCATACACAACCGCATTATTTGGGGCCACTACAACAACATCATCAAGGAGCTGCACTTTGGCTTCACCCACGCCATCAAAGAAGAATTGATGAAAATACAGGATTAATTTTGTAAAGAATTTTGCAAACGAATGTCAAGAAAGTGGTAAAAAGTTGTAAAAAGTGGTGGTTAATAAAGTAAAAACTATATATTTGTCGTGTACAATTGCCAAAACAAATGTACATAACAAACGTATTTAGATTAAAGATGAACAAAAACCATCATATAAACGTTAATTTCAAAAACTCGGAAGCAAAAGTCAAAGCAAACATTGTTTTGATTTCTTTTAAAGAATCAGATAATTATATCGTTTATTCTCCACATCTTGAAGTAACCGGATATGGTAAAAGCGAAGATGAAGCAATGAGTTCTTTTAACCATTGTCTAGGTGTTTTTCTGGATTACACTACAAACAAAAAAACGTTGCACAAAGAATTAAGTCGACTAGGTTGGGAACTAAAAAAAGGTAGTGTTAAGCGGCCAAAAAAAATTAGTGCTCCATCAATGACAGATTTAGCAATGCATAATCAGCAATTAAAGGAATTATTGAATAAACACGATATTTCTACAATTCAAAAAGAAGTTGCTATACCTGTGTAATGAATGAATACCTATAAGCTTAGCAATATTCCTCTAAAAACTATGATATGGTTTTTAGAACACAACGGATTAAAACATATAACAACAGAAGGAGGACATGCAAAATATACACGTTCTGATTTATTAAGACCAATAGTTATTCAAACCCATATTTGTCCAGTACCAGAATTTATAGTCTCTCAAATATTAAAACACTTAGGTTATAACAAAAAATCTTTTCATATTTACATTCAAAAAAATTATTAAATCCCTCAATATCGAGGGATTTTCTTATTTCAGGCCCTTAATTTAAAATTTTAATTGTGTAAAAAATGTACTCACAGTACATTTTTATGATATATTAATGTATATTTGTAATCGTAATCCACAACTTACATATACAGTATAGGTAATTTATTTACCAAAACAAACCCTTAAGAGTGCGTTGTGGCCTCTTAGGGGTTTTGTTTTATAACACCTCAAAGAGTTTAATTATAAAAATACCTGCGTACCGCCAAAAAACACACAAACCTTTATAAAACAACTACTTATGAAAGAATTAGAGTTTAACCAAGAAAAAATGCTTTTCACTTATCAAAACAATGAGTATTATATTGCGATAAAGCCTATATGTGTTGCGCTTGGCGTATCTCATAAGCATCAATACGAAGTCATAAAAGCAGACGATATTCTAGGAGCTGAATACCGTAATTACGGTATTCAGGTAGAGAGTCAAAAACGTAAATTTTTATGTCTACCTGAATATTTAGTTTATGGATGGCTATTACAAGTGAATTCGTCGGATCCAAAATTCAAAGAATTTAGAATAGAATGCCATCGCGTATTACATGAATACTTTAAAGGAACTGTTTTGGGTAGAAAGTCATTAATAACCCAAAAAGCAAATCTTATAACTACAAACCAAAAAATAGAATTAAAATTAATAGCAAATCCTGAATTTAATAAATGGAAAGAAAACGAAAAGAAAATAGAAAAAATTAACGCATTGCTTCGTAATCAGGACAAAACAATAATGAAAGGAGTCATGACGTTGTTTGACTAACCCACCCACCCAAACATTTCCCACTCTCTATCCCTCAATATCGAGGGATTTTCTTATTTTTACCACTTAACCTTTAAAATTTTAATTATGTTTTGGATTATTGTTGTTTTCGTAGTTATTCTTTTGTTTTTTGCGCTTGGTTCTGAAGCAAACGCTAATACTGATAAATTTGAAAAAAGATATAAAAAAAAGACCTCTGACCTAGTTGCTGCAGGTACTTATGTTTCAGGACATCCGAGTCTTGATAATTCATTAAAAGAGACGAAATTATTATTGAATGATGATGTTGTTAAAATATTCACCGTTGACCATACAGGTTTTGTTTTTAGAGCCAATATTGAAAAAGATTCTATTGAAAATGTTGTTATGGAAGATGCTTCTTCTATTCAAAACAGAGTGACGGTTGGCAGATTGTTACTTACAGGAATATTTGCTTTTGCTTGGAAAAAAAAGACAAAACAAGAGTGCGCTTATTTGGTTATAGAATGGAATCAAGGAAAGTTTAAAAACGAAACTATTTTTGAATTTGAAGGATCAGGTTCTGTTCAGAAAGCCAATACATTAAGGAATAAGTTTATTACTTACTTATCGTAATTACCAAAAATAAAGTATGCATTCGCATACTTTTTATTTTGCTCAATCAATTTATATTTGTACGTTTGCTCTGCAAAAATACCTAACGGAGCAATCCACTGAAACTTTTTTAAAGTTAACATAAGCGAATCCTCGCCATGATGTCCCATAGGAAACGAAGGGAAATCTATCCGTTAAGGGTATTTTTGCACATCTAAAGCGAGGATTTCGTGCGTTTAATATTTTCGATTATGCAAAAAGAAAAGATTACCCCAAGCACCCAAGCCGTTATTACGGCTTTAACACAATTTACAAACGATCAGTTATTTGCTGATAGTTTGGTAGAACTTCCTGTAGACATGCAGGACATTGTAGAGCGATTGCTAGAGACCGAGCACGCTAATGAGCTAGAGGTGCGCCTCAAAGCCTTGCGTTGTCTTAAGTTCCTTAGGGACTTTAGCAATGCCATGAGTCCGTTCTCTCATGACGAAATTGCCATAGCTACTCACTATACACGCACGAGTCATGTCTAAAGTAGCCCTAACCGTGTATTATGCCAAAGGCATACGAGTAGCTCTCAAAGACAAAACCTTTAAAGAAGCCATGCAGCTCATTTGGCGAACCCAAAACTTTGGAGAATACGAACCTCTCAAAATGGTATTTACCACCACTAGCAAAGTATTGTTTATGGATCGTAATGCGTTTCATGCTTACCTCGAAGGTGACCTAAGCATGGCGGAACTCATTGAACTCACCGAGTGCGACGAACTCTATCGTAACAAAAAAGATTTCATTTTCGAAAACGGCTTGGTAGTCGATGCAGGCGCACTCTGGAAAGCCCACCGCAAACAACTCACTCTTATCGATGATGACAATGTATTCAGTACCGAAATTGATTTAACCATTTTTGAAATAGCAGAATAATTATGGAGATAACAAAAAACAAACCTATAGTTATAGGTTCTTATGAAGGTGTTGATTTTCATTATGTATTTAATGAAAACGAAAGGTTTTTAATTAATGCTTCAGACATTGCAAATCATTTTAATCTAAATCTAAGTGAGTTTTTAGAAAATAAAGATACTGACAGACACATAAAGCATTTGTTGAAAACCGAGAATACAATAGGTCAAACAAGAACATTAGACGATGTTATTTTAATTGATGACGGAGTCTATTATTTTCATAAGTTTTTAATTTATGATTTATGCAGAACGATTCATCCATTTTATTGGTGGATAGATGGTTTTTTCTATGATCTTATGGTTGAATATCAAAGTCCACTCAATTAATATTAAAAGTCACGTTATGTGACTTTTTTTGTTAAAATTAATTTTAACTATTTGATATACAAATATTTATGATATATTTGTAAAATAAAACTTATTAAAACATATATTTATGAGTACAGAATTAATTTCTACAATCAACAACGAAAAAATTGTAATTGTAATCGACGAAGATGGGCAAAAGTTTGTTCCAATAAAACCAATTTGCGAAGCACTAGGTGTGAATTACACATCGCAATTAGAAAAGCTAGAAAGTGATGAATTAATCGAGGGAACTATCCCCCTGAGGGGTACAGTTGGTGCTGATGGAAAAACTAGAGAAATGAAATGTATTCCATTAGAATTTGTACTTGGTTGGCTTTTTTCAATTTCTCCAAAAAACGTAAAAGAAGAAGTCAAAGAAAGTTTAATTAACTACAAAAGATTATGTCATAAAGCACTTTATTTGTATTTCACAGAACATTCGTCTTTTATTGAAGAAAAGGAAAGAAAATTAAATGAATATGTAGACAAAGAAGCGGAAGCTAGAAATAATTTTAAAAATGCTGAAAAGCTTTTAAAAGAAATAAGAACTGAACGAGATGTTTTTAGAAAAACAACATTTGAACAATGGAGGGCAAATAATAATCAATTAATAATAAATTTTATAGAATAATTCCAAAAACCAAATACCAATCCTAAAGCCCCGAATTTCGGGGCTTTTTTATGTCACATGATTTTCCTTTTTTATAAGCCAATTTTACTGAAAATCAGTAGAAAATGGCAAAAACTATCTCCGATGAGCAAATGAAAATAACCATGATTATCAATGGTAATGAAGCTCAAAAACAACTCCTTGATTTAGAAAAAAGTACCCGTTCGCTTAATGAGCAGAACAAAGAGAACTTACGCATAAAGAAATTGCTTGAAACACAAGGAAAAAAAGACACCGAGGAATACAAGCAACTCACTGCAACAATTAAAGCTAACACCGCCGAAATCAAAGCAAACAAGGATAAAATGTCCGAGTTGCAAAAAGAAATCGGATTGACGGGGTTGACTATGTCGCAATTACAAAGCAAAGCGACTATGCTACGAAACACCTTACGTAATATGGTGCCAGGTTCTGATGATTATAAAAAATACCAAGCCGAACTATCGCAAGTCAATTCCAGACTAGACGAATTAAGAGGGCGTTCGCAAACCGCGCGATCCTCAATAGGCTCCCTTGCAGATACCTTCAACCGCTACCAAGGTATAGCCGTAGCCGCTATTGCATCGTTAACAGGTGTGGCATTGTCCATTCAAAAAATCATTGACATCAACGGCAAACTTTCCGATGCGCAATCCGATGTAATGAAAACCACCGGAATGACTAAGGATGAAGTCGACGAGTTAACCAAGTCTTTTGGACTACTCCAAACCCGTACTTCTAGAATCGACCTCTTAGGCATAGCCGAGCAAGGTGGGCGTATCGGTATTGCCAAAGAAGAAATTGGCGATTTCGTGAATGTCATGAATAAAGCTGCAGTAGCTTTAGGCGATTCCTTTACAGGCGGTGCCGAGGAAGTGTCGAACAAACTCGGTAAAATCAAATTCTTATTCCAAGAAACCAAGGATTTGAACGTTGACGAATCCTACAACGCTATCGGTTCTGCCATCAATGACCTTGGTGCCAATGGGGTAGCGAGTGAAAATAACATTGCCGAATTTACCACTCGTATTGGTTCGCTAACCGATGTATTGAAACCTACCATACAAGAAACCTTAGCCCTTGGAGCCGCCTTTGAAGAATCAGGTATTGAAGCCGAGGTGTCTTCTCGTGCCTATGGTATCTTCATGAAACAAGCCAGTACCGAGAGTGCCAAGTTTGCCCAAGTAATGGGAATCACCCAGGGCGAAGTTGAGAAAATGATCAATACCAATCCGCTCGAATTCATGCTCAAATTCTCCGAAGGCATGAAAGGAATGGACGCCACCAAAACCGCAAAAACTTTAGATTACCTGGGCATTTCTGCCGATGGTGCCAATAAGGTAATTGGGGCGATGGGAAACAATACGGCTCGTTTCCGTGAATTGATCGATCTATCAAACAATTCCTTTGCCGAAGGAACCTCATTGATCAACGAGTACAATGTAAAAAACAACAATCTAGCCGCTACGCTAGAGAAAATTAGCAAAACCGTATCAGGCTGGTTTTCTTCTGAAACGTTTGTAAAATGGTTAACAGGAGCCGTTGATTGGTTGGCTAAATTTATTGGAGCTACTGAAGATGCGGACGGTCAAGTTAAAGGCTTTAGGAATATATTGATTTTGTTTACAAAAACATTAATTGTTCTGGTAGCTTCTTATATGTCATATAGTGCATCATTAAAGTTTGTAGCCTATTGGTCTAAAACTGTTGAGGGTTTACAGAAATTGTTAAACGTAGCCAATGGTAGAGGAAAATTTATATCTGACTTGTTAAGAGGAAGTACCTTGTTGCTGTCATGGGCGTATAATTCCTTAACAGGGAATACCATTCGTGCAAATGCAGCAATGAAGCTTTTTAATACAACAGTTAAAATATCTCCTTTAGGGATATTAGTGACAACGGCAATTGCGCTTGGAGTTGCTTTTTTTGCATTCAAAAAAAGTGCAGACGATGCTGCTAAATCAATTAAAAAGGTTGGTTCAGAATCAAAATTAACGGAAGAAATAACTAAAAATTTAAACTCAAATTTTGCAAAAGCATCAACTGAATTAAAGTCAAAAATAGAGCCTTTGATTGCTGTTTTGAATAACCAAAATGTTTCTCTTGAAACAAGAAAAAAAGCTTATGAGCAATTAATAAAAATTTCGCCAGACTTTGTAGGGACTGTTGACAAAGAGTACAGAGCCACTGACAAATTAAAAACCGTCTATACTGATTTGCTTGCAAAAATGCAGGAAAAAATGAGGTTTGAATCTATGAAATCGGTACTGCAATCAAAGTATGATGAAGAAGCAAAAGCATTAGATAGGTTAATGACTGCGGAAACAAAAGTGGCAAAAGAAAAAGCAAAACTAGATAGAATTGAAAAAGAAATAGCTAAATCTAAACAAGGAGGTAGAATTGCTTTTATCAGAGATGATTATAATAAATCCTTAGAAGAACTGACCAATGCTCAAAATAATTATGCTGTAGCTCAAAAAAACATTAGTATTGTTGAAAGCTATAGGACCAAACAGATTGAAAACTTAACGAATCAACAAAAGAAATTAGCTAAAGACTCTAAGGAGTGGCTTGCGATACAAGCAAAAATCAATGCTTTAATAGGTACACAAACGACGACTGATGAAGTTGTAACTCCTGCAAATACACCTCTTGGTAAACCAGCGGGTAAATCAGACGATGCAAAAAAGAAACAAGAAGACAAAGCCAAAAAACTATTAGAAGATACTCGCAAACTCATAAGCGAAAGGTTAAAGCTAGAGCGTGAAGCCGAGGATATCCGTTTGTCTCAAATGGAGGAAGGCGCACGCAAAGAAATCATTATTGAGCAAGTAAACCTAGACCGTAAAATAGCAGACCTAGAAGCTGGATTAATCAAGGAACAAGACATAAAAGAAGCATTTGCCAAAGCCAATAATACCAAAAACGACCAAGTAACCCGTGATTTTTGGCGCGCACAAGCCAATGCTTGGCGAGCAAATAATGATAGCAATAATGAAGAAATGGAAAACGCTGTTGTGCTTCATAATCTCAAAGTAGCTACCATAAAAGAAAAGTATGCGAAAGCACAAATAGAAAAAGAAGAGGAACAATATGAACTAGAAAAAGTACAGCGAGAAACCGCTTTTAACAACGAATTAAATGAGCTCGGTCTTAATGACGAACAACGAAAAAAACGTCAAGAAGAGTTTGATAAAAAAGAACTCGTTATTCAAAAGGCTCATCTTGAAAAACGTATTGGTCAATTAAAAAGTCTTTTGGCAGAGGGTATTCTTACTCCTGAAGCTAAAGAAAAGCTTTTAAAAGATATTGCTTTTCTCGAATTGGCTGCATCCAAAATACAATTAGCCAAAAAAGGTAAAAGCAAAACAGGATTAGAAGAAATTGGTGATGCTGCTAAAGGTGCTTTTGGAGATGTAGATATTCTTGGTTTTACTCCTGAACAATGGGAAACTACATTTTCTAACCTAGATACTTTAGCAGGACAATTGGCAGCTGGAAATCTGATAGTTGCTGCTCTACAAAACGGTTGGGCTCAGTATGCAAATTATCAAAATGCAGTAGAAGCTAAACAGTTAAGTAATTATGAGAAAAACAATAACGCAAAAAAGAAAAAGTTAAAAAGCATGTTGGATCAAGGGGTTATCTCTCAAGAATCCTACAACAAAAGAGTTGAAAAGCTTGATCAGGAATATGAAAAACAAAAAGCAGAAATAGATTATAAGCGCGCCAAACGTGAAAAATCAATGGCTTTAGTTGGAGCCATTATTAATACTGCTAAAGCGGTAACGGCTGCGTTGCCTAACTTAATTTTATCAGCTTTGGCTGCTACAATGGGGGCTCTTCAAATTGCGACAATCTCAAAACAACCCCTCCCCGCCAAAGGACACGAAGAAGGCTTATACCCAGAGTATGTAAAACGCACCCAAGATGGCAAAACGTTTCGCTCTCGTTATGGCGGTAAAACCCGCTCAGGGTTGGTGAGTGATACCAGCCACTTCTTGGTAGCCGAGAACGGCCCCGAAATGGTCATCGACAACAAAGCATGGCGACAAATGGATCCAGCGGTAAAAGATGCTCTAGTGCGTAACCTGCAAGGCATTAAAGGCTTTGAACAAGGCTTGTATAATCAAGATACTTTGCGTTACGAGGTGCCTGCAACTTCTACCGCTCCTGCTACCACGGCCAACGATGCGCAATTGTTGCAAATGGTGTTGGCTGTCGTGCAAGAAAACACAGCGACCATGAAGTACCTTCAAGAAAACGGAGTCTACGTGACCAACAAAGACCTCAAATCCATGAAAAACCTAAAAGAAGGGATTCAGGACTACGAAAATTTAAGAAACAAATCAAAAAACTAACACCATGCCTGTACTTAATCAAGAATGGGGACCAATCCCCGCTATAGCGGAATACACCTACAACAATGGCGTGCTTACCCCAGCCATGCCATCGCAAGTAAATTTTCAAATTAAAGATGCTAGTAGTATTTTATCCATACTAAATGAATACAATGATCCTAAATATTCTGACACTTCTCTAGGGTGTACAATGAAATATTATGGGAGTTCAATTGAGTGGGTTAATCCCAGTTGTTATACAGGTAAAGGATATCCAATAAACGAAGGGGTAAAAGACTTTCATTATGATGGAATGACTTTTTCTTATACTCCTTTGTTTCAAAACTTACATTTATTACCGGTTGGTGACCATATGTTTACTCATAATTTTGTGGTATATGGTTTAACCTTTTTAGGCAATGTTTGGGAAGAAGCTTCAACATATACTTTTCAAACCATTTTGCACGTAACAGGAACTACACCTCCTCCTAGTGGCACGCCTACTGCGTTCACTCCTGAAACATTGGCTTTCAAGCATTCTAAAGGAGATGTGTTGCCAATGAAAACCATCAATATATCAGGTAGCAGTTGGAAACTTGAGGGGAAACCAAATTTTGTTTTTTCTTCTCCTACTCCTGGAGTTACCATTGGTAATATATCTGATGGTTTAGGCACACGTATGCAAGCCACGGGAACAGGTAGTGCTGTAATTAATGTTACATTGGGAAGTTTCTACGAAACATCAGATAATTTTGATTTATCCGACTTGAATACACAATTCAAAGTAAACGACTTGGAATTGGCTACTTTCACAATGATGAACGTTCAGGTGACAGTAGTAAAATTGTCAGATTTTCTAGTGGTGCCCTACGTACCTAATCGGGATGCTTTTACTTTGGACCCTTTGTTTTATGAAGTCAAAACGCAGGTGCCTGACACGTATTTTCAGTTGGATGCTATCGTGAAAACCTATAATTATTTAACACATGAAGAATCCGAAACTTTAATACCACAACGTGTTGTGCCTTTTAAAGGAAGAGGAAAAGTCAATTATGGCAAATTAATCCATCGTTTAATGCATCGCATTGATGCCGTGAATGAAACCGAATTACAGTACCAAAAAGCAACATTATCGCTTACTTGTACAGAGAAATATCTTTCTACTGATGCAGTAGTGAGAACAGGAACAGCACCATTACTTGATTTTGTAGCAGGACTGAGCCGAGGGTTAACAAACTATGGATTTCTTGATTTTAATCCTCTTCCAAATCGTGTAACACAAAACAGTTTTGCTTATCTCAATATTTGGGTAAACGAACCCAATTATGAACTTAGAATATTGAAAAACGGAACCGAAGTAAACGCTATTCTTCTTCCTGATCCTAGTGATAAGTTGATAACCAAAAAAATAACATTTCAAGACTTTACGAAAGGGGATGTTATTGAAACTGTACTGGCAAAAGTTGGCGAAACTAATCCAGAAGCACCCACTAAGAAGTTTGTAGTATTCCCTGATTCCTTCTACTCCTGCCATTTAGTTTGGGAAAATGAATTCAAATTACAATCGGCCATAGAATGTACCGGAACCGCTTCCATTAAAACCGATTTTGAAACGATTGAACAGACGTTGTACATAAATCTAGTAGAAGTTATCGAAACCCTCGAAACCTCTAAGGAAGTAAAACTAACCATCAATACAGGTTGGTTATCAGAAAACGATGTGGATACGGTCGAAAGTTTGTTGCGCTCCCGACGTATTTGGATGACAAAAGAAGATAAAACCATTGCTTTGCGTTCCAAACCCAAATATATGCTCAATCGAGATTACGAAAGAGAGCTAATCGAATATACTTTTGAATTCACCATAAACAGAGCCTACGATGAGGAAACTTATACACTCTAGTTTCGAACTAGATTTATCTACCTTCAAAATAAGTGATACAGAGGAAAACTCGTGGTTTTCTGACGTGTTTTTCACCAAATATACCTTTCCTTTTGATATTGATTTGGAAGATGATTTGGATAAAGCATTTGGATTTATCTCGCAATACAACACCCGTCCACTAACGTATTACGAAGTGAAATATGTGCACAATAATAAAATAGAAGATGCCATTTTTGAAATAGAATCGCACGAACAAAAACTAAGTTGCGTGCTGCGTTTTGGAATAGAACAATTGCCAAGTTTTGACAAAAAACTATCGGAATTGCCTTTGGATAAATTTGATTTGCCTGCTGGAACCACTATATTTCAACATGCCGAAACGGTAATCCCTCAAGGTTTTCCTGCTGTAAATTACAATTTTCCTCAAGTACACGTTGACAAATATGATCCAGAAGATGGACTTTGGACAGGCTTCGAAAAGATAATCAACAACCGAAAAAACGGCGTTTTTCTAGAAAACACAGTCGATACGGTAAACGATATTACGTACAACAGAAACGTAATGCAACCACTGCCTTATTGGATTCACGTTTTACAAAAAGGAATGGAAGCTTCAGGTTTGACTTTGACAGGCAAAATAATGAATGATCCGCGTTTGCTTAAAGCTTGCTTGTTTGGTGATGTAGACTATTTTAAAAAACCAAGTTACGAACAAGAAATAAACGTGTTGCAAATGTCCGAAGATGCTGTAGAAACATGGGGGAACAAATTTCAGCGTTTTTATAGCAAAACCACGCTAACATCACCAGGGAAATATAATATTGACGGAGTGATTAAAAGCCTTAGATGGTCCAATAATAAGTGTACGTTTACGATCAAATATCGAAATACGGTTCTGTTTAGTCAACGTTCCTACCCTACAGATATGTTTCATGGTACAACATGGCGAGATTACACGGTTGACGTGTATTTTGAAACGGTAGCCGATGCTAATCCTCACGAAATCATCATTGAGGGAGGTGTAGATTATTCGGTTGAACAACCAATAATTGACGTTGGGATATATCTAATTAGATTGAATGATATTACAGGGGCACCCGTTCCTAGTGTTATCAACGAAAACAAAATCGATTGTACTAAGGCGGTGCCAAATGTTACTTTTGGCGATTTTGTAAAGGTGGTAAAAAATTGGTTCAACTATGACTTATCAGTCAGTGGTAAAAACGCAGTCATGAATCCAATTGAAGACGAAATCAATTATCAGGAAGCAATTGATCTTCAATTTACCGAAATAAAAAGACCAAAAAGAGACTTTCAACAAGGTATGTCGTTCCTGTTGAAATTTGAAGAAATAGATAACAAAGAATTCAAATTCCTGCCCGTGTATCAAGATCGCGAACAGGTATTGAATGCCAATTTTAAAGAAGATGATAAAACCGTGCCTATAGAAATAAATGCCTTGCCTTTGCCTTTATTCACTCGCGAAAATGTACAAACCGCCTATGCTTTAGAAAATAATGACTCAAAAGTCTACCTAGTGCATTATGACGGTTTGGTTAATGGGAATAACTATGCTAAGACAGAAGAACCATACTTGTTGCCTTCAGTACATTTAGATTACTGGGTCAAATGGTTCAACTTCAGAATTAATGCTCACAAATTCAGATGGACATTCAAGGCTTGGCAGGAAGACATTATTAACTTAAAAGTGAAAGCAAAAAGTTACGCTTACAACCGATTTCATATCATAAAAACCATAAATCGTACCGAAATCAAGCCTGATTTGTACGAAATAGAGATAGAAAGCGAAGGATTAGAATAGATTATCTAATAGGAAAATTTCCGAGTTAGCATCTGCTTGAACAATGTGAACATAGATCATCGTTTGTTTTATATCGGTATGCCCTAATAAGCGTTGCAATTTTTCCACCTTTCCACCGGCACGCAAGAAACTAGTTGCAAACGTGTGTCTTGCCACGTGAAAAGTTACGTTTTTAAATATTTTCAATTCTTTCATAATCTTCTTCAGCTCATCGTTGATATGCTGGTCTGCAAATTTCTTTTCAAACAACAAAGGCTCGTGATTAATAATTTCACGGGCTTTTTCGTTCATCGCAATAGTTTGATCCAACTTTGTTTTTTGGGCCACGAATGAAATGTAATTATCCATAAAGTTATTGCGAGTCAATTTCTGAACATCAGACAGTCTTAGTCCTGTCATCGTACTAAAAAGGAAATACCCCATAATCAAACGATGAGAGTCGTTAAGAGTATTACCATAATAACATTCAAAGCAGCGTTTTAATTCATGAATAGTTAGCGATGTACGGTTTCCTTTAGTGCTGCCTACTTTTATTTCGTCTATGTTTAAGCTCAATTTAATGCCGTGCTTCACGGCAAGGTTTAAGAACTTTTTAATAGCAGCAATATTATTAGCGATAGTTGTTGATGCGTTTCCTTTTTTGCGATAATACTTAATGTATTTATCTAGCCAAAGCTGGTCGATATCGGCAAAAGTGACCTCGTTATCAAAAGCCTTGATTTTTTCCAATACCGCTTTGTATCTTCTATAGGAACCTGGTTCCATCAGCACCTTCTCTTCTTCCAGCATCATTTTGTAAAAAGCCGTAAACAGAATTCTAGGCATTCCGTTTAGGAATTCATTCTTTAATGCTTCCGTTGAAAGCGTTCTATCTGCAAGCCGATAGGATGTTTTGATAGCTGTCAACTTCGATTTGATGTTGTCCAGGATCAAGTTGATGTCTTTATTTTCTTTTGAAACCGGCAAAAGCATTTGTGTTTTGGGGTTCCATTGTTTGCGGTTAACGTAAATATCCAACGCGATACGTTGTTTTTTTTGATTCGCAGCAGT
Organism: Flavobacterium riviphilum; assembly: GCF_055231795.1. Taxonomy (NCBI): domain Bacteria; kingdom Pseudomonadati; phylum Bacteroidota; class Flavobacteriia; order Flavobacteriales; family Flavobacteriaceae; genus Flavobacterium; species Flavobacterium riviphilum. The sequence continues at coordinate 41,520 of NZ_JBUYSY010000012.1, read as the reverse complement.
TATGTTGAGATACATTGGAGCAAGTCCATTTTGTACATCATACTCTCGCAACATAAATTTTTCTTTCATTGACACGTAAATTTTGTTCGTGTCCACTAGCGTGTCAAAAAGACGATCTGATTCAGTAAATACAGGCATATAATAAAAAGGTTAAAAAACAAAAAAAGCGCACAAAATCAGGCCTTACGCCTTTTATGTGCACTTTGTTTTTTAGCTAATTATAGCCATTTGTGAACGCAGAAGGATTCGAACCTTCGACCGCCTGCTTAGAAGGCAGGTGCTCTATCCAGCTGAGCTATGCGTCCAGTGTAGTCGGGGTGGCAGGATTCGAACCTGCGGCCTCCTGCTCCCAAAGCAGGCGCGATAACCGGGCTACGCTACACCCCGAGTTGCAAAAGCGGAGAGACAGGGACTCGAACCCTGGCGACGATTGCTCGTCGACAGATTAGCAATCTGCTCCATTACCACTCTGGCACCTCTCCTAAAGCAAGATTACTATCTCGTTTTGCGGTTGCAAATTTAAGGCATCTTTACGGTTCTTACAACTTTTTGGATGCTTTTTTTTAATAATTTTTTATTTTATTTTTAAAAGTCTTCATAATCAGTACAATATGTTGTAATTTTTTTTTTTATAGGATTGTTTTTTTATAAAATTAAATTTAAAAGCAAAAAAATAACAAAAAAGGTTAAATTTGCTTTAAAACAAACCATTATATAAATTATGAGTAAAAAAGTAGTAATTGTATCTGCTGTTAGAACCCCTATAGGGAGTTTTATGGGAGCACTTTCAACTATTCCAGCTCCAAAATTAGGAGCTGCAGCTATAAAAGGAGCCATTGATAAAATCAACCTTAATCCAGCCCTAGTAGATGAAGTATTTATGGGTAATGTTATACAAGCCGGAGTTGGACAAGCACCTGCTCGTCAAGCGTCCTTGTTTGCTGGACTTTCTAAAGAAGTAGCCTGTACTACAATCAATAAAGTTTGTGCTTCAGGAATGAAAGCCGTGATGTTTGCGGCACAAGCCATTCAATGTGGAGATGCAGAAATTGTTATAGCTGGTGGAATGGAAAACATGAGTTTAATACCTCATTATACACACCTTCGCACTGCAACAAAATTTGGCCCCACTACTCTTGTTGATGGCATGCAGAAAGACGGGTTAACTGATGCCTATGATAATAATGCCATGGGAGTAAGTGCCGATTTATGTGCAAAAGAATATCAAATTTCACGTGAAGAACAAGATCATTTCGCTATTCAATCGTATCAAAGATCTGCTCAAGCATGGAAATCGGGTAAATTTGCCAGCGAAGTGGTTCCTGTTGCGGTTCCACAAAGAAAAGGTGAACCTATACTTGTGACTCAAGATGAAGAATATACAAACGTCAATTTAGATAAAATTCCAGCATTAAATCCTGTATTTACTAAAGAAGGTACTGTAACAGCTGCCAATGCTTCTACCATAAATGATGGTGCGGCTGCAATGGTATTAATGAGTGAAGATAAAGCTAAAGCTCTTGGGTTAACTCCATTGGCCTATATAAGAGGTTATGCTGATGCGGAACAAGAACCTCAATGGTTTACTACAAGTCCTGCAAAAGCGTTACCTAAAGCCTTAGCTAAAGCCAACTTGTCATTGACTGACGTTGATTTTTTTGAATTTAACGAGGCTTTTTCAGTGGTAGGGTTGGCTAATGCAAAAATTCTTGGTTTGGATAATGAAAAAGTAAATGTGAATGGTGGTGCGGTGTCTCTTGGTCATCCTCTTGGCTGTTCTGGAGCTAGAATTATCGTAACCTTGTTGAATGTTTTAAATCAAAACAACGCAAAAATAGGAGCTGCAGCTATCTGTAATGGCGGAGGTGGTGCTTCTGCTATTGTGATAGAAAGAGTTTAATCACTTGAATTATATACATAAATAACTATAGAATAATGTTTGGCATTTGCAATTTAGCCGTTATACCGCTCCGTTTTGAACCAAGTGATAAAAGTGAAATTACCTCTCAAGTTTTATTTGGCGAACATTTTGAAATAATAGACACGCATAATCAATGGTCTAAAATTCGTGTACAGTTTGACAAGTATGAAGGATGGGTAGATTCAAAACAATATCAATTAATATCTGAACAAGATTTTAAAAATCTCTCAGAAGATACAATTATTCTGAATGGCGATTTTGTTGAATACATAACAGGTCCGAATAACTTGTTATTACCGATTACTTTGGGGGCTAGTTTGTCTTTTTTACATTATCCTGAAATCAACACCAGTCAATTTGGATTTGAAGGGATAAAAGAAAGTGGATTAAAGGACAGAAACAATTTGATTAAGACTGCTTATAAGTATTTAAATGCTCCTTATTTATGGGGTGGGAAAACCCCTTTTGGTATAGATTGTTCTGGTTTTACTCAGATGGTGTACAAACTTAATGGAATTGCACTTCTTCGTGATGCCTCTCAACAAGCGCTACAGGGCGAAACTTTGAGTTTTATAGAAGAGGCACAACCTGGCGACTTGGCATTTTTTGACAATGCAGAAGGAAGGATAACACATGTTGGAATCATTTTACAAGATCATTATATCATACATGCTAGTGGTAAGGTACGAATTGATAAGCTTGATCATTCTGGAATATTTAATGAAACGACCCAACAATATACCCATAATTTAAGGGTAATCAAAAAAATAATCTAAAAAAAAAGTTGTTCAATTTTGAACAACTTTTTTTTTGAAGAATAAAATTCTATTCTTACCCTTTGGCTTTAAGAGCTTCATATTTGTCCATCATATCTTGAGAACGATACAAGTTTAATAATAATTTAGAAACATCTTTATTGTTGGGATCAATATTAATGGCTTTTTCTAAGTAAGAAATGGCTGATTTAACTATTTCTTCTTTTTTTGCATTTAAGGCATCATATTGTTTCATGTCTTCGTTGGATGTGCCTAAAAGAGACATTTTTCTAACAATTTCTTTTCGGATTTCCATTTTAACGTAGGCTATATCAAGATATGCTTCAACATTTTTTGGGTTTTCATCAATAATGGCTTTGTAATTCAATTCTGCATTTACAACATCCCCTTTTTCCCCATACAAATAAGCAAGATACTTAAATATTTCAGCTTTTTTGGAAGGAGCAACTTGGTTTCTTGGTTTTTCATGCGAGCCTTGTTTTACCCCTAAATCACGGTTTTGTGCCGTGGTGAAAATTTCTTCTTGCTTTGTTGTTTTATTGGTGGCGAAGTAATTTATTCCTTTTCCTGTGTACTTTAACTTTTTTAATAATTCAAAACTTTTAATAGCTTTATCGTATTCTTTTGAATTCAAATAATTAGAAGCTGAATTGTATAAATTGACAGTGTCTTTAGGGTCCATTTCGTATAAATATTGAAACTTATATGCAGCTTCGGAATATTTTTGAGTATTATTATCTGCGATTGCTTTAGATTCTAAATCGTGTTTCAATTGAATGATACTTTGTCGTGCAACAGCAGCATATTTTAAATTTCCAGCATCCACTTCTTGAAGAATTAATTCATTATAACAAGCCACAGCTGATGCCATATTTTTTGGGGCATCCATGTTTTTGTTGGCCAATTCGGTATGGGTCTTGGCTTTTGTAAAGTAATATTCTGATTTCTCTTCAATTTTGGCATTGGTAATTAAATACTCAATGTCGTTTAATATTTTCAAGGCCGCTTCTGCATTTTTATTTTGATTTAGTTCTATCTGAGCGTTTTTAATTTGCTCTTTTTGTGCGGTCCCTAAAAAAGAAATACTTAACAAAAGTAGGGTAAGAAAGTAATTTTTTTTCATGGTATTTATTGATTTGGTTAAATTGTATTCTTGGATAGTTTGTCTTTGTGTTAAATAAGTATTAAAATTTAATGCACAATATATAATTATAAATTGAAAAATCAATGAGCAAAAAGTTAAAATTTCACACATATTTGACTGTATTTATTGAGTTTTTTATCTAATATGATCAAATTTAATAACATATGTGTATTTTTGTTTTAATTGTTAAAATGTTAATTTAAATAAAAATAATCTTAAAAGATGCAAGGATGGATCTATAATGTTATTTACATAGTCAATCTTTATTTTATATATTATAACAGGTCTTTATTCTATTATTTCACGGAATGCAATTACTGAAATCACAGTATAAGCTAAACTTAATCTTAAAAAAAAATCCCTGCTTTATGCAGGGATTTTTGATCTATCTGTTGGATAGTTAGCTAGTTAAACTTATAAAAAAAAATTAAACTTTGACTTTTAGAGCTTCATATTTATCCATCATATCTTGTGAACGATAAAGGCTTAATAAAAGTTTAGCAGCATCTTTATTATTAGGATCGATTAGTATTGCTTTTTCTAAATAAGGAATAGTAGATTTGATAATTTCATTTTTTTTGTTGTTCAACTTGTCATATTCTTTCATTTCCTGATCGGTAGTACCTAGAAGCGACATGCTTTTTGCAATTTCTTTTCTTAATTCCATTTTAAAGGTGATGATATCAAGATATGCTTCAATATTTTTAGGATCTTCTTCAATATATGCTTTGTAATTATTTTCTGCGTTAATAAAATCTCCTTTTTCGACATATAAATAACCCAAATATTTCAAGATTTTCCCTTTTTTGGATAATCCAATTTTATTAATAGGTTTTTCATGTGTACCTTGTGTTATAGCTAAATCTCGATTTTTAATAGAATAGAAAGTTTCTTCAACTTTTGTAATTTTGTTTGTAGCGAAATAATTCATTCCCTTTCCTGTATATTTTAACTTCTTTAATTGCTCAAAGCTTTTTATGGCTTTTTCAAATTCTTTACTTTCTAGATAATTTGCTGCAGCATTATAAAGTTGGATTGTGTCTTTTGTATCCATTTCGTAGAGGTAGAAGAATTCATTTGCAGCTTCAGAATATTTTGAGGTGTTATTGTTTTTAATAGCCATGGATTCTAATGAATTTTTTAGATCAACAATTCCTTGACGAGCTGCGGCAGCATATTTTAAATTTCCAGCATCCACTTCTTGAAGAATTAATTCATTATAACAAGCCACAGCTGATGCCATATTTTTTGGAGCATCAACTTTTTTATTGGCGAGTTCAGTAAATACTTTTGCTTTGGTAAAGTAATATTCCGATTTATCTTCAATTTTTGCATTGGTAATTCGGTACTCTATTTCATTGAGTATTTTTAAAGCAGCTTCAAAATTTTTGTTTTGATTCAATTCAATTTGAGCATTTTTAATATCCTCTTTTTGAGCCATTCCTATCAAGGGAATCAAAATACAAAGTAGATTAATTAAGTAATTTTTTTCATGGTATTTAATATTTGAGTTAGTGTTAAATTTGGGAATTTCTAAAAAACAACACCTAAAATTATTAAATTATTAACATCTGTAAATTATAATTATAATTTTAAATTAACAAGGTAAAAAAAGTTAAAATCACATTTTTTTTGAATGAATTTAAGTAGGATATAATTAGTAGTTTGTTTAATTCTCTTACATTCGATCAGGATTCTTTTTCCTCTTTAAAAAAATGATTAATTTTGCGGTTCTAAAAACAAATTGTCATGCCGAATAAAAAATATAAAATAGCGGTTATTCAACTCAATCTTAATGATGTTGCTGAAAATAACTTAAAAAAATGTCTTAAATGGGTTCGAGAGGCTGCTGCAAAAGGAGCCGAAGTAATTTCTTTACCGGAATTGTATAGTAGCCATTATTTTTGTCAAAGTGAAGATGTGGATAATTTTGCGTTAGCAGAACCATTGTATAGTACTTCTTTTACGGCTTTTAGTGCATTGGCTAAAGAACTAGGAGTTGTTATTATAGTGCCATTTTTTGAAAAGCGTATGGCGGGTATATACCACAATAGTGCTTATATTATCGATACAGACGGTTCAGAAGCAGGATTGTATCGTAAAATGCACATTCCAGATGATCCTCATTTTTATGAAAAATTCTACTTTACTCCTGGAGATATTGGTTTTAAGGCCTTCCCTACTCAAAAAGGAAAAATAGGAACACTTATATGTTGGGATCAATGGTATCCTGAGGGAGCTCGTTTAACTGCCTTGCAAGGAGCAGAAGTACTGTTTTATCCGACAGCCATTGGATGGCATCCTTTAGAAAAAGAGCAATATGGTGTGAACCAACATGGGGCTTGGATGAATGTGATGAAAGGACATGCTGTAGCTAATGGTGTTTATGTTGCTGCTGCTAATCGAATTGGATTAGAACAATACATAGAAGGTACTGCGGGTATTGAATTTTGGGGATCTTCATTTATTGCAGGCCCTCAAGGGGAAATCTTGGCACAAGCTTCTCATGATAAAGAAGAAATTTTAATAGCCGAAGTTGATTTAGATTTACAAGAAAATGTGCGCCAAAATTGGCCATTTTTCAGAGATCGCCGAATTGATGCTTTTGGGGATATTACTAAAAGAGCAATTGACTAACACCAATTAAAATCTAAAAAAGTTGCTAAGATCATGGTTCTTAGCAACTTTTTTTTATGGAATATTTTTACTGCAGTTAATCCAAATAATCGGGTTGGTAAATCTTAACAGAGCCATCCCCTTCACTGCTTACAACTAATAAACTACGTTTGGTTGGACTTTTATCTGCCGGTATGAATAATAGTCCTTCAGGGGCGTCACCAGTTTTTAGGGTTTGTAGATACATTGGATAATTTGGATTGCTTATGTCGAATATCAGGATGGCATCGGCTCTTTCTAAGCCTACAAACAGAATTTTTTGTTCTCCCATAGTAGCAACATATACGGCTTCTGGTTCGGTACCTTTGTCGTCACTTCTATTATCATCATAAAGTCCCAATTCAAAGGCTTTTTTATCCAATTCGTTTTTACTATCATACACCAACTGACCTGTGTTTCCATTCCAAATGGAATAAGAACGCGTACCAAAACTCACTAATTCATCCAAATCGCCATCACCATCTGTATCGCCCATTTTGGTATTTATATTAAGTCTTCCCATACTGATATCAGCTTTAAGTGCTGCTGCATTGGGAAAAATTGTAGGATCTAAAATGACAGATGAATGATTAATTCTTCTAACATCTACAAAAGCACTATATTCACGAGCATCGCCTTCGTTTGCGGTTACAAGGTATGGAATTGAGTTGATCTCAAAATAACTAATCGCATCAGGTTGAAACATGCCTTTTAATTTCCAATTGGTAAAGGCCACAGTTCCGTCTTTATCACTTATGTCAATAGCATTAGAGGGTAAATTAAAATCTTTAAAACCTAAAGGGAAAATATTGGTGATTTTTTTGGACCCTAAATCAATCTTTGCAATTCCATTATTTTCTTGCAAAGTGACCCAGGCTGTTTTTGAGTCATTTGAAATGGTTATGTATTCAGGTTCTATGTCTGTGTTAAAAGCATTAGTTGGGCTAGCAATTCGAAAACCACTTGATTTTAAAGCAGTGAGTTGAGTGTTGAATCCGTCAAAATTAAGTGTGGTTACCGAATAGCCATTAGATACATCAATAATAGACACTGAGCCTTCAGGATCAAGAGTATAGGTGTCATTTGGCTCTCCTTCATTTGCGGTAATTATGTATTTCCAATTAGGAGAAAATGTAATCATATCTGGCAAGGCTCCTACTGATACTTCTTTCAGTAATAGGTAACTTGCAGTGTCAAATACAAGTACTTTACCATTGTCTTGTTTGTTTAATTTTGATTCTACGGCAACAGCTAATTTTCCATTGCTAACTGCTAAACTATTAGCTGCTCCATTGTATTTACTTAAATCTATACTTGAGAGTAGTATGGGTTGTGTTGGGTTCGATAGATCAATAACGTCAATTTTGTTGATAGAACTATTGTTTACCGTAAATAAACGTTTTGTTTTTTCATCATAAGCACTAATTTCAGCAGCACCAGTGCTTCCAATAGTGATAGCGCCAATTTCTTTGAAAGTGGCTGGATTTTCTAAGATCATTTCTTCGTCTGTACCTCCTGAGTTGCTCGTGTTTTCGCAGCTATACAGCATAAGTAATGCAAGAAGTATTAGTAAGTTGTTTTTAATCATTGGTATAAGATGTTTAGTTTTATTCAAAATTAATCGGCTATTACTTACTTATAATTATCAAAGTATTACTAAATCTTTAAACTAATCGATTGAAAATCTTAGTTACATATTCAAATGTTAATGAAACGTTTATAAAAGGTTTTCTTCTTGACAACCATTTTAGATAATGCATCATGTTACCCGATTTCTTTATCAGAGGAATGCTTATATTTGCAATGTTTTATTAATAACATTTATTTATGAATACGACTTCTAGACGATTTCCTGCAGAGTGGGAAAAACAACAAGGAATTTTATTGTGTTTTCCTCACAATGGAAAAGATTGGCCTGGAAAATTTGAAGCAATACAATGGGCATTTGTAGAATTTATTAAGAAAGTAGCAGCCTACGAAACTGTATTTTTGGTTGTGGCTGATGAAAAATTGAAAGAGAAAGTCACTGCATTGCTTGAAATGGCTACTGTGGATTTAGATAAAATTTCATTTATCGTATTCAAAACAAACAGAAGTTGGATGCGTGATTCCGGGCCGATTATCGTTAAAATGGGTGATCAATTGGAAGCTTTAAATTTTAATTTCAATGGTTGGGCAAAATATAAAAATATCAATTTAGACAAACAGGTACCAAAAAAGGTTGCCGAGCATTTGCAGTTGCCCTTAACACAAGTAATGTACAAAGGAAAACCCGTAATTGTGGAAGGCGGTGCTATTGATGTAAACGGGCGAGGTACCTTGTTAACGTCAGAAGAATGTTTGATGCATCCAAATATTCAAGTTAGAAATCAAGGTTTTACCAAAGAAGATTATGAAGCAGTTTTTAAAGAATATTTGGGAGTTACCAATGTGATTTGGCTGGGAGATGGCATAGAGGGAGATGATACCCACGGACATATTGATGATTTATGTCGTTTTGTAAACGAAGATACAATTGTTACTATTGTTGAAACCAATCCAGAAGACAATAATTTCAAACCTCTTCAAGATAATTTAAAGCGATTACAAAATGCGAAGTTAGAAAATGGAGCTACTCCAGTAATTGTAACCTTACCTATGCCGAAACGCATAGACTTTGATGGTTTGCGATTACCAGCTAGTTATGCTAATTTCTTGATTCTGAATAATTGTGTGTTAGTACCTACTTTTAATGATGCTAATGACAGAGTGGCTTTAAATATTCTATCGGAATGTTTTCCTGATCGCGAAGTTATCGGAATCAGTGCTATTGATTTCATTTGGGGATTTGGAACGCTACATTGCTTGAGCCAACAAATTCCATTTTAATACTATAGGTAAAAGAAAAAGCAGGCTTAAAGCCTGCTTTTGAGTTATTCTAATACTGTTTTAATAACCAATTAAATAGATCAAGAATAACTTGTATTGTTTGTGATTTTAATAGGAAAAAATCGGTTTATGTAATCAAATATAAATAAAAAATGTTAATATAAAAGTTTTTTTAAGCTTTCTTTGAGTGACTTTTATAAAATATCCAAACTTCCTTTTCCTTCTCTTACTACAATTGGTTCATAATCAGACAAATCGATTACTGTTGAGGCTAGATTGTCGCCATATCCGCCATCAATAACCACATCAACTAAATTTTGCCATTTTTCAAATATTAGTTCTGGATCAGTTGTGTATTCTATTACATCATCATCATCGTGTATAGAAGTAGATACTATAGGATTCCCCAGTTGTTTTACCAGTTCTAAAATAATAGAGTTGTCAGGAACTCTAATACCAACAGTTGTTTTCTTTTTAAATTCTTTGGGCAGATTGTTATTACCAGGTAAAATGAAAGTATAAGGACCTGGTAAGGCTCGCTTTAATATTTTGAAAGTGGCTGTGTCAATTTGCCGCACATAATCCGATAAATTACTTAAATCATGACAAATAAAAGACCAATTGGCTTTCTCTAACTTGATCCCTTTTATCTTGGCTATTTTTTCTAATGCTCTTGAATTGGTAATATCACAGCCTAACCCGTAAACGGTATCTGTAGGATAAATGACCAAGCCGCCGTTTTGAAGTACTTTGACTACTTTCGCTATGGCCGCCTCGCTGGGTTTGTCCTCGTATATTTTAATAAACTGTGCCATGATACAATAATTTTATGAAAAATGGTACTACTAATTTAGTGATAATCTATTACAAATACTTAATTATTAGCCAATGATTTCTAATTTGGCAAAACGCAATAAGAGTTTTTTAATACCTCCTACTTCAAATTGTATTTCTGCTTTCTTGTCTGCTCCAGCTCCTTCTAGGGCTAATACACGACCTTTGCCAAAACGTTCATGAAGGACAACATGATCAACTTGTAAACTGTTATCAAATAAATTTGAAGAGCCAGAAACTGTATTATTTCCAACAGGTTTCAGCTTTCTGATTGCTGATCCATTTTGAGGTCCCGATGCGCTTGATTTAGGCGGAACACTCGAAACGGGTTTGGATAACCTAAGTTTAGACTTGTCGATATCTCCAAAGATATCAGCATCAATTTGAGGCTTGTAACGATAACTGCTTTCTTGAACACTCAAGTATTCCAAGTATTGTGAGTCAATTTCTTCTATAAATCGTGAGGGTTCACTGTCGGTCAGTTTGCCCCAACGGTACCTAGATTGGGCATAAGTTAGATACGCTTGATGTTCAGCACGGGTTAAAGCCACGTAAAACAAACGACGTTCTTCTTCTAGCTCACTTCGAGTACTCATACTCATAGCACTAGGGAACAAATCTTCTTCCATACCAACAACAAATACATGTGGGAATTCTAGTCCTTTGGCCAGATGGATAGTCATTAAAGCAACGCGGTCTTCATCGCTAGTGTCTTTATCTAAATCTGTAGCCAAGGCAACATCTTCAAGAAATTCGGAAAGTGCACCTCGAGCACCGTCAATTTCTTTTTGCCCTTCAGTAAAGTCCTTGATACCGTTCAATAATTCTTCAATATTTTGAATTTTGGCCATTCCCTCTGGTGTGGCATCTTTTTTCAATTCTTGCACCAAACCTGTTTTTTTGGCCACATGATCGGTTATGTAAAAAGCATCCTGATTTTCATTGATAACCTGAAAGCTTTGAATCATAGTAACAAAGTCGGCAATTTTATTCTTGGTCCCCGAATTAAGTTTCAGGTCTATTTTGTCCACATTTTGCATCACTTCCCAAATAGAACGTTTGTAGTGATTAGCGGCAATAGTCAATTTTTCAACAGTGGTATCCCCTATTCCTCTTGCTGGGTAATTGATAACGCGTATTAAAGCCTCTTCATCTTTAGGGTTAATCACCAAGCGTAAGTAACCCAAAACGTCTTTAATTTCCTTACGTTGATAAAAGGACAATCCACCAAAAATACGATACGGAATATCTCGTTTTCTTAAAGCATCTTCCATAGCTCTAGATTGAGCATTGGTTCGATACAGGATGGCAAATGCGCCATTAGGTAATTGGTGTTGCATTTTTTGCTCAAAAATGGTACTAGCTACAAAACGTCCTTCTTCAGCATCGGTCAAACTGCGGTGCACTTTTATCTTAGGACCAGAATCATTGGCGGTCCAAACCACTTTGTCTAATTTGGTTTTATTCTTGTCTATAATGGTATTGGCGGCTTCTACTATGTTTCGGGTGGAGCGGTAGTTTTGTTCTAATCGGTAGGTTTGAACTCCCTCATAATCTTTTTGAAAATTCAAAATATTATTGATATTGGCTCCTCGAAACGCATATATACTTTGAGCATCATCACCAACTACACAAATGTTTTGAAAACGATCCGATAAGGCACGTACAATTAAATATTGTGAGTGATTGGTATCTTGGTACTCATCTACGAGTATATAACGGAATCGATCTTGATATTTGGCTAAGACTTCAGGAAAACGAGTTAATAACTCATTGGTTTTAAGTAACAAATCGTCAAAATCCATCGCACCTGCTTTAAAGCAGCGTTCTACATAAGCTTTGTAAATGTCACCTAATCTAGGTTTTTTAGACATGGCATCAGCCTCCATCAATTCAGGATTATTGAAATAGGCTTTTACTGTAATTAAACTATTCTTGTAATTCGAAATTCGTCCTAAAACTTGTTTGGGCTTATAAATATCCCGATCCAATTGCATTTCTTTGATGATGGCCGAAATTAATCGTGCGGAATCTTGAGAATCATAAATACTAAAATTGGAAGGATATCCCAAATGATGTGACTCGGCTCTTAAAATTCGAGCAAAAACGGAGTGAAAAGTACCCATCCAAAGGTTTTTCGCTTCACCAGATCCTACAATCTGTGCAATACGATTTTTCATCTCACGTGCTGCTTTGTTAGTAAAGGTCAAGGCCAATATATTAAAAGCATCTACACCTTGATGCATCAAATAAGCAATACGAATGGTTAAAACTCTTGTTTTTCCAGACCCAGCGCCAGCAATTATTATCATTGGGCCATCTTTTTGAAGTACGGGTAAACGTTGTGCTTCGTTGAGTTGATCGATATATTGATGCATGATTTTTTGAATTTTAGAACGACAAAAATAGGTATTTAGCAAGGAAAAGAAAAGGGAACCTAAAAAACAAATCCAACCCTCTTAAATTGATAGTATTCAAGAGGATATATTGGGGCTAACTCTAGATACTTTGATGAAAAAATAAAGCTTAACGATGTTATGAAATGCTTTTTCTTCATTCTATGTTTAGAAATTCCTATTTTTTTTGTAATTTAGTAAGAATATTGACAATAGGAACAAAAAAACAATAGCTATGAAAAAATTGAGTATACTGTCTATTATCGGACTCTGTATCGTTGCTGCAAGTTGCAAAAAAGAAGTAGAACCAACTGTTAAAACTGAAGAAAAACCAGTTGCTACTGCGTGTTATCAAGCCTTGTATGAACAAGATACAATTGATTTGAAAATTAACACCTTAAAAGATGGAAGTATTACGGGGTCAATGGTGATGAAAGTGTTTGATAGACCTGCGAGAGAAGGTGAAATTGAAGGTACATTCCACGGTGATACTTTATTAGTTGATTATTCCTTTAAAATGGTAACCAATGATAAAGTGACTTTTAAAAACCCTATGGCTTTACTCAAAAAAGGCGAAGAATTAGTCCTTGGAAATGGCGAGATAGAAACCTATTTGGGTAAATCATTTTTCAAGAAAGGTGTGCCTATTGATTATGAAAACGTAAAATATAAATTTAAAAAAACGGAATGTGATAAATAAGTTAATAAACAAGGAGATCAAAAGTCTCCTTTTTTTGTCTCAAATAAATAGTTAAGGTGACGGTATCACTTATAAAATACATCATAGCCAAAACGAATAAGTGTACCCACAACTACAATTAAAAAGAAAATACGAATAAAAGCATTGCCTTTGTTGATGGCTAGTTTGGCGCCTAACCAACCTCCAAAAGAATTACATACAGCCATTGGTAAAGCAATAGACCAAAGTATTTTTCCTTTCAACATAAATAAACAAATGGAACCAAAATTTGTGGCTAAGTTGACCATTTTAGCATGGGCAGAAGCATGTAAAAAATCAAATCCCATAATTGCTATAAAAGCTACTACCAAAAAGCTTCCGGTGCCTGGACCAATAAAACCATCATACATACCTATCACAAAACTAATGGTGATAGCGTTAACAATTTGTCGACTTGGAGATATGTTTTTTATGGAATGTTGCCCGAAATTTTTCTTTACATAGGTGTAAATTACCAACATAGAAAGTACAACAAGAAGTAATGGTTTCATAAAATCATTACTAACATAGGTTAATAAGGTGGAGCCTAGAAAAGCAGAAGGAAACGCCAATCCCATCATAATTCCTAATAATTTCCAATTTATATTTATTTTTTTGAGATATTGAAAGGCAGCAAATGAGGTACCGCTAAATGCGGGAACTTTTAACGTACCAATAACCGTAGCTACAGGTAAATTGGGCAGTAAAATCAAGCCTATGGGAGTTTGAATCAATCCGCCTCCTCCTACTATAGCATCGATAAATCCTGCTGCAAATGCAGCTAAACAGAGAAAAACAAGTAAGGAAATATCCATGGAAGCGTATAGATTAGGTGGTTTTGATCTTAGCAAAAATAGTTTGGGAATTTGGATTTAGCAATTTTATTAAAAGTGTTTCAAACGAAAAAAATGTATTTTTGCCCTCAATCAAAAAGAATACCTATGGATGCCTCAAAAATTATAGAATTAGCCAGTTATACTTTACCCGCTTTGATAACAGGAGTTGTAGCTTACCAATTTTTTAATTTACACACTCAAAACGAAAACAAACGACGAAGTTATTTGTTACATAAAGATGCTCAAAAAACAGCTTTGCCACTACGACTACAAGCTTACGAAAGAATGACCTTGTTCTTGGAGCGCATCAGTTTGAATCAATTGCTGCTTCGTATTTCTCCAATTTCAAATCAAAAAGCAGATTATGAGCAATTATTAATAGCTCATATCGAACAAGAATTTGAACACAATTTGACACAACAAATTTATATGTCAGATGATTGTTGGGCCATCATTTTAACCGCCAAAAATGCCACAATTCAAATGATCCGAATGGCTGCTAAAAAAGAAACAATTGAAGACGCCTTTCAAATGCGGGAATTGATTTTGAATGACTTATTGGATAAGTCCTCTCCTACTACCACTGCTTTGGGATATATCAAAGAAGAAGTAGGTCAATTATGGTAGTAATTCGCGAAGCAATTTCGTCTTTTACTTAGACTGTATTTCTGTCAGTAGACGGTTGAGTTGTTGTTGTTCAACTTCATTTAGCTTGGGTAATAGTTGCTCAAAAAGGGTTCTGTGAATAGGATTTTGAAGTAGTTTTCGAATTGTATCTCTACCATATTTGGTAAATTGCCACATATGATGCGTAGTTGCATTGACTAAATTTTTTACTACATCGGGTGTGATTATTTGAAATGCTACCAAGTATTCCAAAGCATTTTGACGGGTTGATGCTTCGTATTTTGGAGTGGAATAGGCAATTAATTCTTGGTATAGTAAATCGGGATTACTACTATAACTTGGCGTTTTTAACGCTAAGGCAAGCCATAAAATCCTTAAGTTGTAATCATTAAACCCTTTCCAATTTTGAGTTTGATCCAAATAACGAAAACGGTCATTAGGAAAATTTTGCCATAATTTAAACAAGGCAATCTCTTGTGTTTGATAGGAAGGTTCTTGTAACAACGTTTCATACTTATTCTGGAAAGAAGGAGGAATTATGGTAAACCATGAGGCGATGGTTTGACGAATGGAAGTGTCTGAAGTAGAAAATGCAGCGTCGATAATGTCTTTACAGTCTTCAAAGGCTACATTTCGAATCTGTTTGAGTAGACTTTCTTTTACTTTGAAATAGACATCGGATTGCATTAGTTTTAGTAAGGTGTCTTTCTTTTCACTAAAAGGTTGGAGTTTCAATTTGTCCAATTGCAACTGTATAGCTGTATTTTTATTTTTAATTAATAATGTATTGGCTTCTAAGGCATTAAAGCGGTAATCTTCAAGCCATACTTTAGTAAATGCTGTCGTATCAAAGTCGCTAACTTTTTCGATTTCTTCAAGAAAATCTTTGGTTGAAACTGTTTGAAAGGCATTGTTTTGTAAAAACTTCTTGACGGCTTTCTTAAATTGTGCATCACCCAGTTTTTCATGTAAAACAAACAAAGCCCAAGCCCCTTTTTGATAAAAAGTTAACGAACTTGCTTTTGGGTGCAGCAAAGGAATGGTATCGCTTCGAGAAGCAAATTTGAGTTCTTGTGCTTTATCGTATAAATAGCTGTAAAAGTAATCTGCTCCATACAATTCCTTTTCAGCCAAAAGCGCATAATATGTAGCAAAACCTTCTTGTAGCCAATGATGTTTGCTATTTTCTGCGGTAATTAAATTACCAAACCATTGATGTGCCAATTCATGGGCATTGACATTTATATAATTTCGATCGAAAAAACCAATGGAATCAACAACATACCGATTGGAAAAAGTAGTTGCTGTAGTATTTTCCATCCCAGCATACAAGAAATCACGAACGGGAACTTGTTTGTAAATACGCCATGGATACTTAACTCCAATTTCTTTTTCCAAAAAATCGAACATTCGTTTAGAATTTCTAAACGTAGGTTCAAACTTGGATGTATCATTGGTTTCTAGGTATAATTCAAGTGGGATTTTTGACTTTGAATACTCTATTTGCTTTTTATATTTTCCTATGGCCAACATTAATAAATAGGAACTCATGGGTTTGGTCATGGCATATTCCCATGTGGTGAAAGTATTGTTTTGTTTTTTTTCTTTTAAAATCCCATTGGATATAACGTCATACCCATTTTTGAATTGGATTTTAAGGTTAAAGATGACTTTTTCATTTACATCATCAAAACTTGGAAACCAGTGGCTGGTATATTTTCCCTGTCCTTGGGTCCAAATTTGCAAATTTGCATTCGCTTCTGATCCTATAAAGTAAAGGGCTTGTTTAGGACGAGCTTCATAGGAAAACTGAATTTTGTTATTTCCTTTTGAAAAAGGATGAATCAATACCAATTGCTTACCATTAGAAAAAGACGGAATAGGTTTTCCATTGAAAGTTACATCATAAAATTGCATAGATTGCGCATCAATTTTTATAGTATCAATGGGGTGAAGAATATCCACTACATAAGTCACGGTCCCAGATACACTTTTGTTTTCTGGAAAAACCTGTAGTTCAGCAGTAGCAGATTTAAAATCAACCGAATGGGATGGTTGCGCAAATACAAAAGCAGTTAAAAAAAGCAAAAAATATTTCATGTGGACCATTTTACTATAACTAGTAGCATTCAAAGTTACAAACCTTTGCTTTACGAATGGTGCTAAATTTGTATGTTTACAATCAAAATACCCATCATTTGAAATCAAAAGCTATATTTAATTGGAGTAGCGGCAAAGATTCGGCTCTTGCTTTATTCAAAACGCTACAAAATCCAGAGTTGGAAATCATAGGTTTATTAACTACGATAAGTAAACAATATCAAAGAGTATCGATGCATGGCTTGCGACTTGAGTTGCTAAGGAGACAAGCCCAAAGTATAGGACTGCCATTAGAGATTATAGAAATTCCAGAAATGCCAACCATGGAAGCCTATGAGAATGCAGTGACAACTAAATTAAAAGAATTACAAAACAGAGGCCTTACCCACTCTATTTTTGGTGATATTTTTTTAGAAGATTTACGTCTGTATAGAGAAAGTAAACTTTCCATTTTAAAGTTACAGGGTGTTTTTCCTTTATGGAAAATACCTACGAATGATTTAATTCATGAGTTTATCCACTTAGGTTTCAAAACTATTGTGGTTTGCGTAAACGAACAATATTTAGATCAAAGTTTTGTGGGTAGAGTAATCGATCATCAATTTATTGAAGATTTACCAGAGGATGTTGATGTTTGCGGGGAAAATGGCGAATTTCACACCTTTACTTTCGATGGCCCCATTTTTTCTAAGCCTATTGAATTTGAAATAGGCGATACAGTATATCGTAAATACGAAAGACCCGAAACAGAAAGTAGTACCTCTGATTCCTGTACTACTGCTGCTTCGGATCCTTATGAATATGGATTTTGGTATTGTGATTTGATACCAAAATAATATAGGAAAATTTTAATTTGAGTTGTTTTTAAGCCATTCTAGCTTTTTTTGATCTGGCAATTGTTTTACTTGAAAATTTTCGAAAGAAGCTTTAAAACCTTGGCCATCTGGAGAAGCCGCCATCAAACCTACTTGTACAGGAATATTATCTTGTAGCCAAGCCAATCGCATCAAGGTGTAGTTTTTATCGTCATAGGAATAAAAAAACTCTACAGCATCCAATCGTCTAACGGCTTTAATCCACAAGTAAGGCACTGCTTTTTCTAAAGTAATAACACTCCAATCGGATGTATTATGAGTTACAACAGTACTAATGTTGTTTTTCCCATCTACATACAATTCCGGCTTTGATGTAATGATTGTGATCAATACGCAGCATTATTCCGGCTTGATCAAATCGTGTTTGATAATTTCCTGATACTTTTACCTTAGTTTCAAATTCACCGCCATAAGTAGCATAATAGAATGGAGCGTCATCCACAGTAAAACCGTAGTGAGATTTTCTCCAATAATCACTTTGTGGTGTAACTTGCATCTGCAATGTGTTGTTTTTTATACTCCAAGAAGTAGGCTCATTAAACCATTGCATTTTTTCAAGTGTTTGTGCAAAAGAACCAAATGTTACCAATAGTGAAGCGAGAAACGTAGCTGTTTTTTTCATTTTTTGTTGGATTTTAATGTATGATAAATAAATGACCATTTTTAGATGGTGGAGAATAGGGTACTGTACTCAAAAAATTAATTTTTATTTAATATTTTTAAGGATCAATTACTCTCCAATATTTATAAGCAAAAATACAACAGCTTGAAAGAGTGGTAAATACTGATTAATAACCATTTTTAGCCTTGGAAAATAAAAAGAAAATAAGCAAAACATTTATTTCACAGGAGTTTAAGCCAGAACCTTTTTTTTTCTGAAAAACTTGACTATTACAAAAATGTAGCCAAGAAATATGCAGAAAATGAAAATGCGATAGCGGTGCTTAGTGATGTAAGATCAAACAAAAGTTATATATATTTCGGTAAATTTTATAATGAATTTCAAAGTGCTCAAACTGAAAACACGCAACATATCGATTCGATTTGGGAAGAGGAATTATTTCAACGGATTCATCCTGAAGATTTAAATGAAAAATTTATTCAAGAATTGCTTTTTTATCATCATATCAAAAAAATACCTAAAAAAAATCGATTTGATTATTACTTGATAAGCAAACTTAGTATGCAAAATAAATACAAGGAATACCTTCATGTGTTGCACAGAATGTTCTATTTCCCTGACTCTAAATCAAATTTGGTTTGGTTGTCCTTGTGTTTGTATAATCCTTTAGTGTTTGATTTTCCAGGGAATGAGTATGCTGTAAATTCAAAAAATGGGTTAAAAATCGAATTAAGCAGAAAAAAAGATACTAGTATCTTGACTAAAAGAGAAGTTGAAATTTTACAACTTATTGATAAAGGAATGATGAGCAAAACTATTGCAGAAATGCTGTCAATAAGTATCAACACGGTGAGCAGACATCGACAAGATATTTTAGAGAAACTTCAAGTAAAAAATTCGATTGAAGCCTGTAGAGTAGCTAAAGATTTAAAACTAATCTAAGGAAGTACGATTGTTAAAAATTTGTAACAATTGCGTCACAGTATTCCAATTACGAATGGTGGCGATAACATTTAATTTTTTTTCAATGTATTTTTGATCCAATCTAGTTTTTCCAGCGCCCACAGCATACTTGATATAAATTCTATTGGCGTCAATTTGCGCTTCATCGGGTTTGACTTGACTCATTTTTAAATCATTAATTCTTTCATTTTTTAATTCCATAGACAGAAAGGCTACGTATAGTTTTTTCTGGTCTACTTCTTTTACTTTAAGAAAGGGATTGTTTGCAAAACAAGCTTCTAAATCACTTTTCCCAATGACAACTACAGGAACTTCAAGGCCTAAAGTTTTAAAAATGGCTTGTTTAATGGTAAACCCTACGGCTGCAGGGTTTACTTCCTCGGTGTCTACAAAAACATTTCCGGATTGAATATAGGTTTGAACGTTTTTAAAACCAATGGCTTCTAAAGTGGATTGTAATACTTCCATTTTAATCATATTATGCCCCGAGACATTTATTCCACGTAATAAAACCAAATGCGTTTTCATTTGTATTGCGTTAGATTTTTACTTTTACCACTACTTTTTTTACTTTAGAAACTTTGTCTGCTTTGACACAAGGTCGATGCAAATCTTCCGGAAAGAACAAAGTAAACATCCCTTCTTCTACTCTAAAATAAGAAGTGTCTCCTTGGTACAAAGTATAATCCTTTTCAAGATTTTCTTCCACTATTTCTTGATTGGTCAAGGGGGTATATCCCATAAGTTCCACGCCACTGATAACATATTGTATGTCGATGTACTTTTGATGTCCTTCAAGTACACATTCGGCTATTTCTTTGGTGTCGTATTCTTGTACTATGGCAAAAACTTTGTCTTTATGAATTTCATAGGTACCTGCTTCAAGTGTTTTCAAATCGGTAGAAACAAGATATTTGAAGCCTTTTGCTAATCTTTTTGTCAATTGACTGTATAATTTATAATTTTCTAATTTATCGATGACCATTTTTCAAAATTTATTTTTTCCAAATATATCCTAAATTAAAGGAATATCCTAAAGAAGTGATTTCCGATTTTCGAAACATTCTAGTATCTTCGCAAAACCCATAACCAAGAAACTGAAAACTGATAACCGACAACTCACAACTCACAACTGATAACTGAATAATGTCCAATAATCTCCTAGAAACTTCCATAGAATATTTAAAAGGCGTTGGTCCAGCTCGTGGCAGCTTGCTACGTAAAGAATTGGGTATTCATAAGTATGGAGATTTGGTTAATTTTTATCCAAATCGATACATTGATCGAACACGTTATTATAAAATTAATGAACTGCAAGGAGTTGCTGCCGAAGTACAAATTGTGGGAAAGATTATTCATATCAAAACGGTTGAATATGGTAAAAACCAAAAACGTTTGGTGGCAACTTTTGTTGACGAAACCGGACAGTTAGATCTTACTTGGTTTCAAGGGCATAAATGGATTAAAGAGTCTTTACAACTCAATGTGCTAATGGTAATTTTTGGTAAGTGTACATCCTACGGAAACCAATATAGTATGGCGCATCCTGAAATGGAATTGCTCTCGGAGCATCAACAAAGTTTGCGTTCGGCCATGCAACCCGTTTATCCTTCTACTGAAACCTTGAACAATAGAGGTATTAGTAACAGGGTTATAAATAAAATGATGCAACAATTGTTTTTAGAAACGCAAGCATTATTTTCTGAAACACTACCACCTTATTTATTGGATGAACTCAAACTCATTCCAAAAAATGCAGCTTTATTCAATATCCATTTTCCCAAAAGTGCCGATATATTAGCCAAAGCACAATTCAGACTCAAGTTTGAAGAATTGTTCTACATTCAATTGCAATTGATAACTAAAAACTTGATTCGCAAACATAAAATTAAGGGACATGCCTTTACAACTGTGGGTAAATTTTTTAATGATTTTTACCAAAACCATCTACCCTTTGATTTGACCAATGCACAAAAAAGGGTGATTAAGGAAATCCGAACAGATATGGGTAGTAATGCGCAAATGAACCGTTTGTTGCAGGGTGATGTTGGTTCTGGTAAAACAATTGTGGCTTTCATGAGCATGTTGTTAGCCTTGGATAATGGGTTTCAAGCCTGTTTAATGGCACCTACAGAAATTTTGGCTAATCAACATTTTTTGGGATTGTCAGAATTTGCAAACACCTTAAATATCAATATCAAGATACTAACGGGTTCAACTAAAACAGCTGAACGAAGAATTATTCATGAGGAATTAGAAAATGGACAATTACAAATCATAATTGGTACTCATGCCCTACTCGAAGATAAAGTGAAATTTCAAAATCTAGGTTTGGCCATAATTGATGAACAACATCGTTTTGGAGTAGAACAACGTTCAAAATTATGGAAAAAGAATAGCATCCCTCCTCACGTTTTAGTGATGACGGCTACTCCAATTCCAAGAACTTTAGCGATGAGTTTGTATGGCGATTTGGATGTTTCGGTTATCGATGAATTACCCCCAGGAAGAAAACCCATTCAAACCGTACATCGTTACGATGCAAATAGACTCAAAGTATGGAAATTTATTCGAGATGAAATTGCTTTAGGCCGTCAAATATATATCGTTTATCCTCTAATTCAAGAATCCGAAAAAATGGATTTTAAAGATTTGATGGACGGTTATGAAAGTATTTCTCGCGATTTTCCTTTACCTCAATATTCGATTTCAATTGTACACGGAAAAATGAAACCGGCCGAAAAGGAAGCCGAAATGAAACGTTTTGTAGAGGGAAAAACCAACATTATGGTGGCAACGACTGTCATAGAAGTTGGGGTGAATGTACCCAATGCAAGCGTTATGATTATTGAAAGCGCTGAGCGATTTGGTTTATCTCAGCTCCATCAATTGCGGGGACGTGTAGGTCGAGGGGCTGATCAGAGTTATTGTATTTTAATGACTTCTTATAAATTGACAGCGGATAGCAAAACTCGTATGGAAACGATGGTGAAAAGCAATGACGGTTTCGAAATTGCCGAAGTGGATTTGAAACTCCGCGGCCCTGGTGACATAATGGGCACTCAGCAAAGTGGCGTGTTAAATTTACAAATTGCCGACTTGGTTAAAGACAAAGACATATTGGTAGTGGCTAGAAATTGTGCTTTCAAAGTTTTGAAGGATGATCCTGCTATGGAAAAGCCTCAAAATGCTATCCTTAGAGCAGTATATATGGAATTGAGCAAAAGAAAAAACATTTGGAACTACATAAGTTAAGGTTGTGGTTCTTTCTCGCTTTTATAGAAGGATACTTTAAGGAGGAAAAATGTTTTTTAACAATAGTATTATCAATAGAAAAAATCTATCTCAAGTTGTTTCGTATTTCTCATTAATTTTTAACTTTTGCTGTCATTTTTTCTAAAGGAAAGGTTTTTTTGATGATATTTTTATTTAGAATGTTAAATATAATTTCATAACATATCTTTCTTACAAAACCATTATTTTTGTTATTTATACCTAAAATTCATTGGTTGTTCTAGACCATCAAATCAATAAACCCAAATATGAAACCAAAAAATCTTATTTTAACTTTATTTGCTATTGCATTAAGTGGTGGTATTGTTTATCGTATCGTTTCTAATTCTCAAAAAAATGGGGAATCGAAAGACAAAGGCGGAAAAGATAAACCTACAAAAGTGAGTGGTATGATAGTACAATCTCAAGCATTTGATAACAAATTGTCGCTCTCAGGAACAATAGAAGCCAACGAACAGGTTGAAATTAGAAGTGAAGTTTCAGGTACAGTTACCTCCATTTTGTTTGATGAAGGAAGTACGGTAAAAAAAGGCCAAGTTTTGTTTAAGGTTAATGACTTAGAATTAAAAGCACAATTATTGCAAGCCTCCACTAAAGAAAATTTGGCTGCTGAAAATGCGAGAAGAGCTAAGTTATTACTTCAAAAAGAAGCCATAAGTCAAGAAGAATTTGATGTTGCCAAAGCAGAGCATCAATCTACACAAGCTCAAGTTCAATTAATCAAAGCACAAATTGCCAAAACTACAGTAAGAGCTCCTTTTTCGGGTAAAATTGGTTTACGTTCTATTTCTCCGGGAACCTATATTACTCCTACTACCTTAGTGGCGAATTTAGTAAATGTTGAAAAATTAAAAATAACCTTTTCAATTCCTGAAAAATACGCTTCCCAAATTCAGTTGAATACCTGGATTACTTTTTCTGTTTCTGGTTCTGCTCAAAAATATACTGCCAAAGTTTACGCCATTGAACCCGGAATAGCCACAGCAACCCGAACCTTGCAAGTAAGAGCTCTAGCGGATAATAAAGAAGGAAAACTTTTTCCTGGGACATTTGCTAATGTAGAATTAGCATTAGAACATATGAAGGATGCCATTTTAGTGCCCTCTGAAGCCATAATTCCTGTACAAAACGGTAAGAAAGTTTTTGTTGCATCCAATGGAATGGCCAAAGAAGTAAAAGTTGAAACCGCTACGAGAACAGCTACATCTATTGTAGTACTTTCGGGTTTACAAGTTGGAGATACGTTACTTACTACAGGAGTCATGTCGCTAAAAGACGAATCGCCTATTATGGTAAAAATCATCAAATAACGCTTCTTAGAATGAAAATTCTTTTTTGTACAATCTATTAATTTTTTTCTATGAGTTTGTCAACCATAAGTATCAAGCGTCCTGTTCTCACTATAGTTTTAAATTTAACCATTATCTTATTTGGAGCTATTGGTTATACTTTTTTGGGGGTTCGTGAATTTCCATCAATCGATCCGGCACAAGTATCTATTCGTACCAATTACACAGGAGCTAATTCTGACATTATTGAATCTCAAATTACCGAACCATTAGAGAAAGCGATCAACTCCATTGATGGTATTCGAAATGTTACTTCTTCGAGCATACAAGGAAGTAGTAACATTACTATTGAATTTGATTTGAACAAAGACTTGGAAGAAGCGGCTAATGATGTACGCGATAAAGTTTCGCAAGCCGTTCGAAACTTACCACAAGATATTGATGCACCCCCTGTAGTTTCTAAAGCCGATGCCAATGGCGAATCGATCATTTCAATGACGGTTCAAAGTGATACCCGTAGTAGTTTGGAACTAAGTGATTATGCCGAAAATGTTATTGGTCAAAGATTAGAGACCATTCCTGGCGTTAGTGGCATTCAAATATGGGGTCAAAAACGTTATGCAATGCGCTTGTGGATAGATCCTGTAAAATTGGCCGCCTACGGTTGTACGGTAGCAGAAATACGCACAGCCTTAAACAAACAAAATGTAGAACTTCCTTCTGGAAAACTGACAGGAGCCAATACAGACTTGACAGTAAAAACCGTTGGAAATTTGTCCAAACCCGAAGAGTTCAACAATATTATTATCAGAACTGAGGGCGACAAAGTAGTGCGTTTTAGTGATATTGGAAATGCTTCTTTGGAAGCCGAGAATTTAGAAACAAAATTGAGTCAATCCGGTAAACCATTAGTGGGTGTGGCAATTGTACCTTTGCCTGGTGCAAATTATTTAAATATTTCCAAAGAATTCTACAAAGTGTATGATGCTTTGCAAAAAGATCTTCCCAAAGACATCCATTTAAATATCGCCATTGACACGACAGTTTTTGTAAAAAAATCCGTTATGGAAGTGGCAGAAACATTGGGGATTTCAATTTTGTTAGTGATTTTGATTATTTATCTGTTTTTTAGAGATTGGGCTATTGCTTTTCGACCTTTAATAGATATCCCCGTTTCATTAATTGCTACTTTCTTTATCATGTGGTTGTTGGGTTTCTCTATCAATGTATTGACACTTTTAGCAATTGTATTGGCAACAGGCTTAGTGGTGGATGACGGTATCGTGGTTACCGAAAATATTTTCAAGAAAGTAGAAGAAGGCATGACGCCAATAGAAGCTGCCATAAAAGGATCAAATGAAATTTTCTTTGCGGTCATCTCTATTTCTATCACTTTAGCCGCAGTTTTTCTTCCAGTAATATTCTTAGAAGGATTTGTGGGACGCTTGTTTCGAGAATTTGGTGTGGTGATTGGTGCTGCTGTATTGGTCTCTGCCTTTGTGTCCTTAACTTTAACCCCGATGCTTAATGCTTATTTGATGAAAAGTGGGGTTCAAGAAAAGTCAAAGTTTTACGTGATGACGGAGCCTTATTTTGAACAACTCAATAGCAATTATGCCAATGCTTTACAAAAATTCATGCAAAAGAAATGGTTGAGTTTCCCTATTCTAATAGGTTGTTTTGCTTTGATTTACTTGTTTTTTAATATTCTAAAGAAAGAAACCGCTCCTTATGATGACAGAAGCGCTGTGGTCATGACTATGACCACTCCCGAAGGCGCTTCTTATGAGTACACAGACCGATTCATGCAGGAAATTTCTAAAATTGTAGATGATTCTATACCAGAAAAAAAAGTTTCATTGATTATCACTTCTCCAGGATTTGGGGCATCAACAGTAAATAGTGGACGTGTTCGTATAGCTTTAAAACCAACAGAGGAACGTAAACGATCTCAAAAAGAAATTGCCGAACAGTTGACCAAAATCACGAAGCAATTTCCTGAAGCAAAAACAGCTGTTATTGAACAACCAACTATTGCCGTGAATAGACGTGGTGGTTTGCCTATTCAATACATTATTCAAGCTCCCAATTTCAAAAAGTTAGAAGAGAAAATTCCACTTTTTATGGAGGAAGTAAGTAAAGACGAAACGTTTTCTACTTCCGATGTGAATTTAAAGTTCAACAAACCTGAAATAAATGTCACTATCGACAGAGAAAAAGCAGAAAGTCTAGGGATTTCGGTTTTAGATATCGCCCAAACTTTACAACTTTCCTTAAGCGGACAACGTTTTGGGTATTTTATGCAAAACGGAAAACAATATCAAGTTATTGGGCAATTCAATCAAGAAGATCGTTCCAAACCGCTAGATATCACTTCGATGTTTGTTAAAAATAATAAAGGAGAATTGATTCAAATGGATAATGTAGTTACTATTGAAGAACAAAGTAACCCTCCTCAGTTGTATCATAACAACCGATACATGTCGGCAACAGTTTCTGCAGGATTGGCACCTGGCAAAAGTTTAGGAGAAGGAATAGAAGCCATGGACAGAATCAAAGCCAAAGTATTAGATGATTCATTTACCACTGATTTAGCCGGAGAATCACGTGATTTTGTGGAAAGTAGCTCCAATACAGCTTTTGCTTTTGGTCTAGCTTTACTCCTCATCTTTTTAATATTAGCAGCTCAGTTTGAAAGTTTTATTGACCCTTTTATCATAATTCTTACTGTTCCAATGGCAGTAGCTGGTGCCTTGTTTTCTCTATGGTTATTCAATCAAACATGGAATATTTTTAGTCAAATTGGAACCGTGATGCTTATTGGCTTAGTAACAAAAAATGGAATTTTAATTGTAGAATTTGCCAATCAATTAAGAGAAAGTGGAAAATCCAAATACGAGGCCATTATCGAAGCATCTGAAGCGCGATTACGCCCCATTTTGATGACAAGTTTAGCCATATCATTAGGTGCTTTGCCAATTGCACTTTCACTGGGTGCAGCGTCAACTAGTCGAATTGGTATGGGTGTTGTAATTGTTGGAGGTACTATATTTTCGTTAGTTTTAACCTTATTTGTAATTCCAGCTTTGTATTTGATGTGGTCTAAAGCTAGAAAACATTATCCCGAATTTGATCATATCGAAGAATATGAAAGTGAAGCTTTAAAGCATTAAATTAAAAATCAAGATGTTCTTGAAATCATACCTTATGAAGAAACAAATTTTTATAGTAATACTTACCCTATTTTCAACAGTTGCATTTGCTCAGCATATTTTAACTATAGAAGAAGCAGTAGCCATTGCACTAGAGAATAATTTCGAAATTAAAATTGCTGCCAATAATTTAAGCATTGATAAAATTAATGTTTCTGAAGGGAATGCTGGAATGCTTCCCGTTATTACAGCAAGTATTAATGACAACAAAAGAGTTCAAAACAGTTCTCAAACACTACAAAATGGACAAGTAAATTCGTTGAAAGATGCCAAAAACAACCTACAAAGTTATGGGGTAAGTTTGGATTGGACTATTTTTGATGGCCTTAGAATGTTTGCAAGATACGATCAACTGAAAGAGTTACAAAAATTAGGAGAAGCTCAGTTAAAGCAAACCATTCTTCAAAAAGTTGGCGAAGTGAATGCAACCTATTTTGATTTGGTACAACAGCAACAACAACTAATGGCCATCGACAGTACACTTTTAATTTCTAAACAAAGATTGCGTTTGGCCGAAAATCGATTTAAAATTGGTAAAGCATCAAAACTGGAAGTATTAAATGCCCAAGTGGATTTGAATACAGATAAAGTTGTCTTGCTAAAACAAAAAGAAATTTTCGCCAATACGAAAATTAAACTCAATCAAATCTTAGCCAGAGAGGTTACTACTGATTTTACTGTTTTAAAGCAAATACAATTGGACAAGTCTCTTATATTGAATCAATTGCTAGAGTTGGCTCAACAGCAAAACCCTCAATTGCAAAGTCAGATTATTGCTAAGAATATATCGGAGTTACAACTCAAACAAGTTAAAGCAGCTAGATATCCAAACGTCCGTTTTAGTACCGGATATAACTTGCAAAATACAGAATCTAGTTTAGGGTTTGCAAGAGAAACTTCGGCTAGAGGTTTTACTTACGGCTTAAGTGCTTCGATAAATTTATTTAACGGTTTTGTACAAAATCGAAATGAAAAAATCGCAAAACTCGAAATCGAAAATTCTAAGTTGGCCATCTCTCAGCAATCACAATTACTAGAATCTCAACTGGCTAGTTTTTATCAAACCTATTTAACCAATTTAGAATTGGTACAATTGGAGGAAAACAATGAAGCTATTGCCAAGCAAAACCTGAGTATTACTATTGAAAAATTAAAAATTGGAACTATAACCACTATCGAATTTAGAGCAGCACAATTAAATTATGTGAATGCAAGTGTTCGATTTAGTAATGCACAGTATTTGGCAAAATTATCAGAAATCGCCTTAAAAGAACTAGCAGGAAACATATCGTATTAGGAGCTCCATTTACAAAAACTAAAAAATGTTTCTCTCTCCAAACTGCAATTCTTATATTTGCAAACTTATATAATTTGACAAATGAAAATATCATATAATTGGTTAAAACAATTCATCAAAATTGATTGGAATTCAGAAGAAACTGCTGCATTACTTACAGATTTAGGCTTAGAAGTAGAAACTGTTGACAAATATCAATCCGTAAAAGGAGGTTTAGAGGGAATTGTAGTAGGACATGTTCTTACGTGTATTCCACATCCAGATGCTGATAGATTAAAAGTAACTACTGTTGATTTAGGAGATGGAAATCCTGTACAAATCGTATGTGGAGCTAGTAATGTTGCAGCGGGTCAAAAAGTTCCTGTAGCTACTATTGGTACAGTATTGTATGATAAAGAAGGAAACGCTTTTACTATTAAAAAAGGAAAAATTCGTGGTCAAGAAAGTTTTGGGATGATTTGTGCCGAAGACGAACTAGGTCTTGGAGAAAGTCACGATGGAATCATGGTACTTGACGAATCCTTACTTCCAGGTACAAAAGCGGCTACGGTTTTCAAAATTGAAAATGATGAAGTATTCGAAATTGGACTAACTCCTAATCGTGCTGACGCTATGAGTCATTATGGGACTGCACGAGATTTAAGAGCAGGTTTGTTGCAATCTGGAGTAAATGTAGAGTTAATCACACCGCCTGTTAGTAATTTCAGAGTGGATAAAAGAACCTTGAAAATTGATGTCGATGTAAAAGATAGTAAATTGGCTCCAAGATATTGTGGTGTTACTATCTCTGGCATAACCGTGAAACCTTCTCCTGAATGGTTACAAAATAGGCTTAAAGCTATTGGCATAAATCCTAAAAATAATATTGTCGATGTGACCAATTATGTGTTGCACGATTTGGGTCAACCTTTACATGCGTTTGATGCCAATAAGATCAATGGAAAAATTCATGTGCAAACACTTCCAACCGGTACAAAATTTACCACATTGGATGAAGTTGAAAGAACTTTGCATGAAGAAGATCTAATGATTTGTGATGACAAAGGTCCTTTATGTATAGCAGGTGTTTTTGGTGGTGCTAATTCTGGAGTAACCGATAGAACAACGGCTATTTTCTTAGAAAGTGCTTATTTTAACCCTGTAAGTATTAGAAAATCAGCAAAAAGACATCAATTAAGTACCGATGCTTCCTTCCGTTTTGAACGCGGGATAGATCCAACGATAACAGAGTACGCATTGAAAAGAGCTGCTTTATTAATACAAGAAGTTGCAGGTGGTGAAATTACTTCGGATATAATTGACATTTATCCAAAGAAAATTGAAGATTTTACAGTTTTTCTTAATTTCTCTAAGGTGGCTAAGATTATTGGTCAAGAATTACCAAAAGACACCATCAAACAAATTTTAGCTTCTTTAGAAATTAAAGTGAACAGTGTGACGGATGCTGGTCTTGGGCTTACCATTCCTTCGTACAGAGTAGATGTTCAAAGAGAAATTGATGTTATCGAAGAAATATTGAGAGTCTACGGTTATAACAACATTAGTTTTTCAAAAAAATTAAATGCTTCTGTAGCCAATTCGCCAAGAACCGAAGATTTTAAAGTTCAAAATACAGTAGCTGCTCAATTAAATGCACATGGTTTTCATGAAATGATGGCCAATTCTTTGACAACTGCTAATTATGCAAAACTTTCAGAAGTATTGAAAGAAGAACATAATGTTGCTATGTTAAATCCATTGAGTAGTGATTTGGCTACAATGCGTCAATCATTGTTGTTTTCTGGTTTAGAGGCTATTGCTTATAATATAAATAGAAAAAATGCAGATTTAAAATTGTTTGAATTTGGTAAATCCTATCATAATTTTCCTAGTGGATATGAAGAAATCAAACATTTAACATTATTTCAAACAGGAAATAGGGCTCCCGAAAATTGGACCATGAGTTTACAACCATCTAATTTCTTTATGTTTAAAGGTTATGTTATGACAATTTTAGACAAACTTGGAATTTCCAAATCTAATGTAGCGCCTGTTACTTCCGATGTGTTTTCTGAAGGAGTTGCTTTAAACATAGGTCAAGATTTGTTGGTAGAATTTGGAGTAGTTAAAAAATCCATTTTAAAAGCTTTTGGAATTAAGC
Organism: Flavobacterium riviphilum; assembly: GCF_055231795.1. Classification (NCBI taxonomy): domain Bacteria; kingdom Pseudomonadati; phylum Bacteroidota; class Flavobacteriia; order Flavobacteriales; family Flavobacteriaceae; genus Flavobacterium; species Flavobacterium riviphilum. The sequence goes on along the minus strand of NZ_JBUYSY010000012.1, from coordinate 10,953 downwards.
AAGAAGTTTTCTATGCCGATTTTAATTGGGCTTTGGTATTAAAATTGGTTACGACTAAAGTGAAATATACTGACATTCCAAAATATCCAGAAGTACGTAGAGACTTAGCTTTATTGCTTGATGAGTCTATTACTTATGATGCTATATATAAAATTGCCCGTCAGTCTGAGAAGACCTTATTAAAAGAAATCCAGTTATTTGATGTTTATCAAGGAGCTAATTTACCTGAAGGGAAAAAATCATACGCTTTAAGCTTCTTGCTTCAGGACAATACAAAAACATTAGAGGATGCGCAAATCGACAAAATTATGTCAAAATTGCAAAAAAGTTTCGAAACGCAATTAGGTGCTTCTTTACGATAGCAAGTTGTAATGATAATTTATTTAAAATCCCTTATCTCATTTGAGATAAGGGATTTTTTTATTATAAGAAACTTATTATTCCCCCAATCATTGCTATGAGAAAAATAAATCCATACAACAGTAAAACAATTACAGTAAAAACACCTAAATATTTGTAATGTGATTTTAAGTATTCAAAAGAAAGGCACAGTTGTTCGTTGTTATTTTCTGCCAAAGCATTTTTAGCTTTAGAAGAAAATTGAAATAAGTAATAAACGGGGAAGAAATACAGTAAACCAAATGCTAGATAGATAAAGCTAATCAATCCACTTTCTAATATTGGATTCGATTCGCTTCCCATGCTCATCGCTTGTAATTTACTAAATATAAATCCAGCAAATATCGCCAGCAAAACTATTAAGCCTATTCCAATAAAGCCCATGATGGATAAGAAATAAGCCCATTTACTAGTTTCTTTAAGAAAAGCTACGGCATCTTCAGTTAATACAAGTTGAGAATTTTCTGTTGTAGAGGTGGTTTCCATTTTTATTTTTTTGGTTAATAAAAATAAAAATAGATAAAAAATTTGTAAAAAAAAAGCCTCACAATTTTGTGAGGCTTAAATTTATAAAATCAAGAAATTATTTTTTCTCAGACTTTTCCATTTTAGCTTTCAAAGCAGCTAAAACATCATTGTTATCTCCTAGAGTGGCAGCAGGTGCATTAGTAGAAGTGCTTGTTGATTCAGCAGCAGCTTTTACATTTTTCTCTTCTTCTTCTCTAAAGATAGCAGTGTGAGAAGCTACTACTCTTTTGAATTCTTTGTTGAACTCGATAACTTTGAACTCAGCAGTTTCACCTTTTTTCAACTTTTTACCGTCTTCTTTATCCAAGTGACGAGTTGGGATGAAAGCAACGATATCGTCACCAAATTCTACAGTAGCTCCTTTGTCAACGATTTCAGAAATCTCTCCTGTGTGGATAGTTCCAACAGCAAAAGAATCTTCATATTGATCCCAAGGGTTTGGAGTAGTTTGTTTGTGACCTAAAGATAATTTACGTCCTTCAACATCTAACTCTAATACAACTACATCTAATTTTTCACCTACATTAACAAACTCAGATGGGTGTTTAATTTTCTTAGTCCAAGAAAGGTCAGAAATATAGATTAATCCATCGATTCCTTCTTCTAATTCTACGAAAATTCCAAAGTTTGTAAAGTTTCTAACGATACCTGTGTGTTTAGAACCAACTGGGTATTTAGAAGTGATATCAGTCCATGGATCTTGAGTCAATTGTTTGATACCCAAAGACATCTTACGGTCATCTCTATCTAAAGTTAAGATAACTGCTTCAACAACATCACCTACTTTTACGAAATCTTGAGCAGAACGTAAGTGAGTAGACCATGACATTTCAGAAACGTGGATTAAACCTTCAACACCTTCAGCTACTTCAATGAAAGCACCGTAGTCAGCGATAACTACTACTTTACCTTTCACTTTGTCACCAACAGTTAAGTTAGCATCTAAAGCATCCCATGGGTGAGCGTTTAATTGTTTCAATCCTAATTGAATTCTTGTTTTCTCGTCATCGAAATCAAGGATTACAACGTTTAATTTTTGGTCTAATTCAAGAACTTCACTTGGGTGGTTGATTCTACTCCAAGAAAGGTCTGTAATGTGAATTAATCCATCAACACCACCTAAGTCAATGAACACACCGTAAGAAGTGATGTTTTTAACTACACCTTCTAATACTTGTCCTTTTTGTAATTGACCGATGATTTCTTTTTTCTGTACTTCAATATCAGCTTCGATAAGCGCTTTGTGTGATACTACAACATTTTTGAATTCGTGGTTGATTTTTACCACTTTGAATTCCATCATTTTGTTTACGTATACATCGTAATCTCTAATTGGTTTAACGTCAATTTGAGATCCTGGTAAGAATGCTTCAATTCCGAAAACATCAACGATCATACCACCTTTAGTTCTGCATTTCACAAAACCATTAACAATTTCACCTGTTTCGTTTGCAGCAATAACTCTATCCCATGATTTAATAGTACGAGCTTTTCTGTGAGATAATACCAATTGACCTGTTTTATCCTCACGGATGTCAATTAATACTTCTACTTTGTCCCCTACCTTTAAATTTGGGTTGTAACGGAATTCGTTCAATGAAATAACACCTTCCGATTTAGCATTAATATCAACGATTGCGTCTCTTTCTGTGATTCTAACAACTACACCTTCAACAACTTCTTCTTGATCAGTTGCGATAAAAGTTTTAGATACTAGTTCTTCGAATTCTTGTAAGTTTTTCTCATCTACTGCATCGATTCCTTCTTCGAAGTTATGCCAGTTAAAATTTGCTAAAAACTCTTCTTGTGATTTTAATTGTTCAGACATGCTGATTAAAAATTTGTATTCTGTTTTTCTTGAGTTTCATCATGCAATAGAAATAACAGAAGTTGTTTTACATAAATAGTTGATACCTAAAGGAAACTCTTACTTGCCAAAAGGTGTGCAAAATTATAACTAAATATTGATATTGCAAAATATTTTCTACTTGATATTAAGGGATTTTGCATATATTTTATCTATGTTTCCAATTGATTTAAAAAGTAAGCGCGTTATATTAATTGGTTCGTGCTTCAAAAATTTAACAGGTAAACATAATTTACTGATAACAAGAGGAATATGGTTTTGTTGAATTTTAAAAAATCGTTATTGTTGACAAAAAATAAATTCTCAAATCGAAAAAACGAACAAATAAACTATATTTGCTTTTGATTGAACAATAGAAAATGGAACAATTTATAGTATCTGCACGAAAGTATCGACCACAAACATTCAAAGATGTAGTGGGACAAAAAGCAATTACCAATACCTTGTTAAACGCTATTGAAAACAATCATTTGGCCTCGGCATTACTCTTTACAGGGCCAAGAGGAGTTGGTAAAACAACCTGTGCCCGAATTTTAGCTAGAAAAATTAATCAGCCTGGCTATGATAATCCTGACGAAGATTTTGCATTCAATGTTTTTGAATTGGATGCGGCTTCCAATAACTCGGTAGATGATATTCGAAATTTAATAGACCAAGTTCGGATACCTCCACAAACCGGCCAATTCAAAGTTTACATCATAGACGAGGTGCACATGTTGTCTTCGGCTGCATTTAATGCGTTTCTTAAAACTTTAGAGGAACCACCAAAGCATGCAATTTTCATTTTAGCGACTACTGAGAAGCATAAGATTATACCCACCATTTTATCGCGTTGTCAAATATTTGATTTTAAAAGAATTACTGTTAAAGACGCCAAAGAACATTTAGCAGAGGTAGCTCAGAGTCAAGGAGTGCAATTCGAAGATGATGCCTTGCATATTATAGCGCAAAAAGCAGACGGTGCTATGCGTGATGCTTTGTCAATTTTTGACCGAGTAGTTTCTTTTTGTGGTACCAATTTAACCCGTCAAGCCGTTACGGAAAATCTAAACGTTTTAGACTACGAAACCTATATCAATATCACGGATCTTGTTTTAGAAAATAAAATCCCTGAATTATTAATAGCTTTTAATGAAATTCTTTCCAAAGGATTTGATGCTCACCATTTTGTGTCTGGCTTAGCTTCTCATTTTAGAGATTTATTAGTCGCCAAAACTCCTTCTACCCTATCCCTTTTGGAAATGGGAGAACAAGCCATTCAGTTGTATGCTAAACAATCCCAACAATGTAGTGCGGAATTTCTTTTAAAAGGAATTCAATTAGCAAATGATTGTGATTTGAAATACAAAGTAAGTCAAAACCAGCGATTATTAGTAGAATTATGTTTAATGCAATTAGCCTCTATCACTTTTGATGGAGAAAAAAAAAAGCTGAATCATTTATAATTCCTCCTACCTATTATAAAAGACAAGAGTATTCTATTACTGAAAAAATTGTTGAAAAACCCTTTGTAGAAACTAAAAGTGTTCCTGAAGTTTTAAATTCAGTCAAAGAAACGACTGAACCAATAGTTCAAAATATTGAAACTAACCAAACACAAAACCAAAGTAGCAAGGCGATATCGCAACCCGATTCGCCCAAAGTGTCGGCTTTTTCTTTAAAAAGTATACAAGCAAAAAAGGCATTGGAAGAAAATGCTAAAACCACTATCAAAGACGTTGGTCATCAGCCTACAGAGGCTTTTACCGAAACTCAAATGTTGTTACAGTGGACTAAATATGCTGAAAAATTAGGCAACAAAGGATATAAAATTATGGAATCCCTACTGTTGCTTAATGACCCAAAATTAGAGGGCACCAAAATAACTTTTGAATTACCCAATGAGGGGTCAAAATTAGATTTTGAAAGCGAAAAACACGGATTATTAGGACACTTAAAAGGTCATTTACACAATCACGAAATTACAATTGATGTAATTGTTAATGAAAGTATTGAAATTAAAAGGAACTTAAATGATAAAGACCGTTATAACCGATTGAAGGAAATTAATCCTGCAATAGAGGTTTTACGAACTACTTTTGGCCTTCATATCGATGCTTAAGAAAATAAAATGTCTTAATTAAGGCATTGTTTTAAATAACTTTAAATAAATAAATCATGGAAAAAAAATTAGCAAATCCCGCTCCTTTGGGTTTATTAGGCTTTGGAATGACAACAATTTTACTTAATATTCATAATTTAGGATTTTTTCCTGTGAGTGCGGTAATTATTGCCATGGGAATTTGTTATGGTGGTTTAGCACAAATCATCGCTGGAATTATGTCCTATAATCAAGGAAAAACTTTTGCGGGTACCGCTTTTACTTCTTATGGATTTTTTTGGTTGTCGCTTGTGGCAATATGGCTTTTTCCAAATACAGATTTTGAAATGGCAGGTTCAACTCCAGCTCCATTCTTTGGGTGCTACTTAGTTTTATGGGGACTTTTCACCGCTTTTATGTGGTGGGGCACTTGGGGAGGTAGCAAAGTACAACAATTTATATTCTTATCTCTTACAGTACTTTTCTTTGTTTTAGCGCTTTCAAAATTTTTAGACAGCGAAGCAATCAACCAAGTTGCTGGCTTTATAGGAGTAGTATGCGGATCAAGTGCTTTTTACTTGGCAATTGCTGAATTATTGGAAGAAGTAAAAAATAAAAGAGTGTTGCCGTATTAATTCAGAACAACTGAATAAATAGAAAACCAAACGAGAAGTGTAATTTTCTCGTTTGGTTTTTTTTTATGACATTACATTATATTTTACCAAAGTACATGGCTTTAACAATACCGTCTGAAAGTCCTATTTTTGGAACATAAATTTGTCTTGCTCCACTCCACTTCATAGCATTCAAATAAATTCGTGTAGCAGGTACAATTACGTCGGCACGGTCTGAATTCAATCCTAACTCTGTAATACGCTGTTCGTAAGATAAAGAACTTAAAAACGAATACTGAGAATTTATATAAATAAAGGAAAGGGGTTTTTCTTGTGGTTTCCCAGACATTTTAAATAGTTTATTGATATTTCCACCTGACCCAATTAAAGTAACTTCATCATAATCAGCAGTATTGGTTCGGATCCATTTTTCAATTTCATTCCAAACTACATCGTGGACCATTTGATTGAGCAAACGAACGGTACCTACTTTAAACGAACGTGAAGTAACCATTTTACTATTGGAAAATAAAGTAAATTCGGTACTACCCCCTCCTACGTCTACAAACAAATAGGTTTCATCCGTTTTTAACAAATGATGTAAATCAGTTGAAGCTATAATAGCCGCTTCTTTTTTACCATCAATAATCTCAACTTTTAAATCGGCTTTTTTCTTTATAATACTTACAACTTCTTTACCGTTATAAGCTTCTCTCATAGCAGAGGTGGCAAAAGCTCTATAACTTTCAACTTTATGTACTTTCATTAAAAGCTGAAAAGCTTTCATGGCATCGCACATACGTTCAATATTTTCATTTGATATTTCACCAACGGTAAAGGCGTCTTGACCTAAACGAATGGGCACACGTACCAATGAACTCTTGCTAAACTGAGTTTCTTTTCCTTCTTGCTCTACAATATTCGAAATCAACAACCGCATGGCATTCGATCCGATATCAATTGCGGCATATTTTTTAATTTTTATCATAGGTAATCTTTCTCCTTAATTCAATAATTATTTAAATGAATCCTCTACAACCACTTCAAGTTTGTTTTGATAATACTTATAAGTCTCCAGTTGCGCTCTAAAAACAGGTGCGCCATTTGCTCTTCGGTATTTGTTGTCAAGCTCTTTAGAATGTATTCTTGCTTTGACATTACCTCTCCATCCAATATCAAAATTTTCAATTAATTCATTTTTAATATCTAAATCATAAATAGGACAAGTAACTTCTACTCTAGCATCTAAATTTCGAGTCATGAAATCAGCAGACGAAATAAATACTTCCGGTAAACCTGCGTTGCCAAAAATATAGATTCTAGAATGTTCCAAGTAATTGTCTACTATGCTAATCGCCTCAATATTTTCACTTAATCCTTTAACTCCAGGAATCAATGAACATATTCCTCTAACTTCTAATTGAATTTTCACCCCTGCTTTGCTTGCCTCATACAATTTATCTATCATTTCAAAATCAGACAAACTGTTCATCTTTAACTTGATATAGGTTTTTCTACCAGCTAAAGCATGTGTTATTTCTCGGTCAATTAACTTAACAAAGCGACTGCGAGTATAATGTGGGGAAACAATCAAATGCTTGTAACGGTGTACTCGGTAATTAACATCAAAGAAGTCAAAAATTTTAGTAATATCTTTTAAAATTTGTTGATGACAAGTAAAAAGTGTAACATCGGTGTATACTTTTGCCGTGGATTCATTGAAATTTCCTGTAGAAATGAAGCCATAGCGTTTGATTTTGTCTTTTTCCTGTCTTTCGATGACACAAATTTTGCTATGTACTTTTAATCCTTTAATACCAAAAATTAACTCAATACCTTCGGTTTTCATTTGTTCGGCATAGGATATGTTAGACGCTTCATCAAAGCGTGCCTGCAGCTCAATTTGTACCGTCACTTTTTTACCGTTTTTGGCGGCATTAATCAAAGAACTTATGATTTGAGAATTTTTGGCCAAACGATATAGGGTTATTTTAATTGATAACACTTTGGGATCCAATGCCGCTTCTCTTAAAAATTTGGTCAAATAAGAGAACGACTGATACGGTGCATTCAATAAATAATCTTTAGCACTTATTTTCTCTAATATACTCCCTTCTAAACTCAATCCAGGAATCGGCAGTGGTACATTGGACTGATATAATAAATCATACCTTCCTAAATTTGGAAAATCCATATAATCTCTCCTATTATGGTACCTACCTCCTGGGATAATACTATCAGTAGATTCAATATGAATTTTGTTTAAAAAGAAAGATAGAGTATCTTCTTCCATTTCTTGATCATAGATAAATCGAACAGGTTCACCGATGCGTCTATCTTTGACACTCAAAGCAATTTTTTCGATCATGCTTTTAGTTAAATCACTATCGATATCCAAAGAAGCATCTCGAGTAATTTTTATCATGTGTGCCGATATACTTTGATAATCAAATATATTAAAAATGCTACTCAAATTTTGACGAATAACATCGTCCAAAAGGATAACAAATTGTTTGTCTTCTTTTGGAGGTAAAACGACAAAGCGATTAATCGTTTTAGGAATTTCAACTACAGCATACCGAACTTCTTCTTCCTTTTTTAGCACCAATTTTATGGCTAAATAACCATAAGTATCTTTTAGTAATGGAAATTCAGCTAAGTCATTTAGAATGATGGTAACCAATTCAGGGCTTACTTTTTGTATAAAAAATTCCTTTAAATAATTTTGTTGATCCTTATCTAAATCGTTTTCATTAATGATGAAAATATTTTCCTTTTGAAGTTTTTGTTCGATGTCATGCAAAATTCGTAAACTTTCTGCTTGGTGTTGAATGACAATTTGTGTGATATCACTCAACAATTGTTGCGCCGAAATACCTCCCAAGAATTTCTCGCTAGAAATACCTGAAAGTACTAACTTACGAATGGTAGCAAATCGTACTCTGAAAAACTCGTCTAGATTGTTTGAAAAAATTCCTAAAAAACGTAGACGATCCAACAATGGTACTGAATCATCTGCAGCCTCTTGTAATACACGTGCATTGAATGACAACCAACTTTTTTCTCTATCAATATACTTATTCATTAATGTTTTATTGTTTTAAATCATTCGGGACAATTATCTTTAGCGTCTTCCCTTTTTCTATAGACTGCCAATCCTCTACATCAAATTGTAGGGAGACAAATCCTGCTGTGGGGACATTCTCAATAAAGACATCCCCAAATTTATTAACAAAATTCGTAATGGCATCATTGTGACCAAAAAGAATTATGCTTTCAAATTCATTTTTACACGATTTGATTACTTTGGTTAATTCTCTCTCATCAAAGGTATAGAGCTCTTCTTTAAAAAGGATACTTTCTACAGGGTAAGCCAAATTTTGGGCAAAAACAATAGCAGTTTGAGACGCTCTTTCTGCTACACTGCTCCAAATTAAATAGGTTTTAGGCAAATAACTCGAAATGTGACTTGAAACCAAATGTGCCGCCATTACCCCTTTTTTGGATAAAGGTCTGTCTTTATCCATCAATGGTGTTTCCCAACTTGATTTGGCATGCCGAACTAAGATCAAATTTTTCATGTTTTGACAGTGTTAAGTTTAAAGAACACATATACAGTGAGTTACGGCATATGTTTGTTTTAAAGATAAGTATTTTTAATATATCTCAAAACTACATCATTAATAAATTAACATCTGTTCAGAGTTTTTTCAATCTTCATAAGTTTTAAGAGAACTTTACCTTAAAAATTCCTTTTAGTTTTAACTGTAAAAATACTATAAATCAAGTGGTTAGGTAATTTATCGTAAGAATATAAATCAGAATAAATGTTAATGTGATTAAATGTTTCTTAAGAGAATTGTAAAAAATAGCATTTAAACGAAAATCTATGTAGTTGAAAGGAAAAAATAGATTACAAATACTTAAGTATCTAATTTTGATTAGGTTAATTTTTGTTTAATGTTCTTCATAATTATGATTTATAGTACAAACAAAAATTGAGAATAGGAAAAAATCATAATCAATTACAAATCAAACCCTGTATAATATTGAAAAGATTTGTAAATGCATTGTAAACTAATAAGTGTAGTGTTGAATAACCCGATTTAAATCAAATCATTATGCAAACGAATTTTACTATTACTACAAAATTTCTCATGTTTTTAGCTTTAAGTTTATTTTTTAACTCAATAAAAATAAATGCTCAAGACACATTTGATGGAGATTATTGCCCAGGTCCAGGAAAAGCAGGAGATGAATACAACACAGGAGTAGTTTTTAATCAACTAATCAATGCTAATGCTTCATCTACTTGTGAGATATATAAAATTTGGGCAAAAGTGAATACTCAATCACAAGAGTTGCGATTAGGATTAAAAATTGGGAACTCTGGAGCAGCATTATTTAGATTGTATTTGGATACTGATAATAATGCAGCAACAGGATTAACATCAGATCAGTTTGGTGGACCACTACCAGTTTCTGGTGCTGAATATGTTCTAGAACTAAATGCGAAGAATAACGCAACATTTACTTTGTATTCAGGGAATGGTTCAACGATAACACCTATTACCGGTACAGCTTTTAGTGCTACAAATGGTGATTCTGATTGTACCAATGCAGTACCAAATGGAGATGGAAAATTTCTTGAATTTTATGTACCATTTGGTAGTATTGGAATAAATATTTGCGATCCAAACAATCAAGGTTTTATTAAAATTTCACAAATTGCCTCTGTTAGTGGAGGGTCACCAACATCATCAAGATGTAGTGCTACTTCTTTAACATTTGGAATACCCTTAAAAGGAGCGGTTACACCAGATTCGACAGTATGTTATGGAACCAATAGTACTAATTTATCTGTAAATGGTTTAACTGCTGGAGCTTCAATAGTTAAATGGCAATATTCTGTTAATAATGGTAGTACATGGATTGATATTGCTAATACAAGTACTACGTATACAGCCACAAATTTAACGACCACAACAAAGTACAGAGCAATAATTTTAAATACTGGGTTGTGTAGTAGTGCATTCGCTTCTTCTCCTGCAACAATAACGGTCAATCCCCCTATAAGTGCTGTTGTAAGCAAAACGGACATTCTGTGTTTTGGAACCAATAACGGAACAATAACAATCACTAATCCATCAGGTGGATCAGGGAATTATGAATATCGTTTAGACAATGGAAATTGGCAATCTAGCGGAAGTTTTACGGGACTATTACCTAAATCTTATAGTGTTCAAATTCGTGACGCTGCAAATACGAGTTGTGCTACTGTATTAGGAAACATTACCATCACTGAACCAGCCGCTGCGGTCACCGTAACTAAAACCCAAACTGATGTGTTGTGTTTTGGAGCAAAAACCGGAGCTATCAATATTACTGCTACGGGAGGTGTAGCGCCTTATACATACGCATGGACCGGTACTGGTGTAGTGACAACGGCCGAAGATCAAACTGGC
>NZ_JBUYSY010000011.1:0-96022 GCF_055231795.1 Flavobacterium riviphilum | reverse complement strand
GTTGGGGAAAGTCCAGGCATAGGAAGTGGCTCCTGTGGAAGTATTGGTTAGTGTAAGTGATTCGCCTGTGGCTACTTCCACATAAGGGCTGGTGAATCCTGCGGTAACTTCGGTAAAAGGATTTACGGTAATCGTTCCAGAAGCGCTAGCTGCGGGACTACATCCTCCGATGGTTGTAATGGTATAGTTGTAGACACCTAAAGCTGTAGGAGTGCCCGATAGGGTTAGGGTTCCGGCGTTGAAATTGGCAGTAACCCCAGCTGGTAGTCCAACAACAGTAGCATCGGTTGCGGTGCTGTGTAGGGTGTAAGTAATGTTGGTTATGGCAGCATTCAAACACACGGACTGGTTGGAGGTTGCAGTTGACGAACTTAAAGTGATGCTTGAAGCAGGATTGACCACTACAGCATCAGTCAGTGTTTTGGTGTTGGAGCCTGAGGCATTACTAGCTGTTAAAGAGGCGTTGAAAGTACCTGAATTAGAGTAAGTCACCACAGGGTTTGGGTCGGTACTGGATGCGGGAGTACCTCCTGGGAAGGACCAATTGAAGCTAGTGGCGTTAGTAGAGGTGTTGGTATAGGAGATGGTTTGGCCAGGGCAGATTGTTGTATTGGAAGTTGTGAAATCGGCCACGGCAAGCTGTCCTGAAGGTTCGGTACAATCGATAAATACAAAGCGAACGGCATCGGCAATAACTACTCCATTAGTAGCGGTAGTTCTTATGGTGACTTTATCATTGGCAGAAGCTGTAAAGTTGTATTTGCCCAAAGACACCCAAACGCCATTATTGAGTTGTTGATTCACGGTAGTGGTTGTGGTACCGGTTTCATGAATTACATCAATAGGAACATTGGTTGCACGATTAGTACCAGCGGTATGTTTTACAAAAACCTCATAGTTTCCACGTTGTGGTAAGTTTGGTATATAGGTTACAGTACTAGCTCCTTTGTTAGTATTGTTGTCGTGAATATAGTCTGCTCCCTCGTATCCTGCTGTGGAAGTAGAGGTTAGCCAAGTGCCCACAATCGTAGCATTGGGATTATCTACGATTACACTGGTGGTGGCTGGCACCGAACAGTTGATGCTTTTGGGCGTAAAGGCAATGGGTGTAGAATATTTTGAAGTTCCAGTAGCGGCACTATAGCTTCGGATGGTGTAATAGTAGGTAGTGCCACCTTGAGGGCGTTCTGCTACTTGTGCGCTAACTTGATCCCAAGTAAAGGATGTGGTGGTATTGGTGGTTTGGTTGACTACCACTGTACTGTTGGGGGTGGTGGCCGAGGTGAATCCGTTGGTATCGGTCCATCCGGTGTTGGATTTGGATACTTGCAAGCGGTAATCACCATTGGTTACATTGGAAGTCCAAGTAAAGGTAACGGGAGTGTTAACGTAAAGCTGATTGGCTGTGGGAGCTGTGGGGTTGGGAATATAGTTAACTCCACCGTTTGCAATTTTAGTCAATAAAACATTCCAGCGCGCAGTAGTAAGATTAGGACAATCGGTTCCTGAATTTACATCATTATGTCCGTAAATAGCTCTGTTTCCGTTCGTCACTCTTCTAGTTTTTGAAATGCCGTATCGGTCGCATACATCAATGGCAAGACTGGCGGCGGCATCCAACATGGGCTGACTATCCCACATGGCTAGATTGGTTGCGAGTACTTCGTGTTCGGTACTTACACCAGCTCCATTCCATTGGGGTTGACCCGAAACGCCTTGTGAATAGGCACGATCTGCTTCTCGAACTACCTGTGAGATTTCGCCATCTGAATTTCTTATGCAATAATGTGCAGAAGTGGGTGTGGTTCTACTACAATCATTAAAATAGGAAATAGCACCTTCATATGTACCAGTTGCCATGTAATGAACAAAATAATAATCAACCCCATATCCATTGCGACCTACTCCGTAATTACAAGCGGTGATTCTGTCCTTTGCTGTTGGATAATCAACGGCATTTGTGGCAGTACTTTTTGCGGTTTTTGAAGCGTTATTGGTGATGTTTTTTTGGACTAAAACTTCACTGTATTTTGAAGGATTAATATTGATGATTTCTTTCCAAAGGGTTATGGATTTTGAACCATTTTTGATTACTTTGTAAAATCTATCTGCCAAGGAGGTTTTCATGGCTTCATCCGTTAAGCCAGTTAGCTGTCGTGTAGCATCGTACCATGCTCCTAGGTCTGTGGCTGATTTATCTTTTTGATAATATCTTAGTAAAGCCGCAGCGGCTCTAATATTAGTTCGAGGATCCGTTTTGATTGCTTCAGATGTAACTTTTAGCATTTTTGCCGCTTGCGCTATTTGATTAATTCTGTCGCTTTCAATGAGTCCCATAACCCCCCAAGATCCATAGAATGAACCTGGTACTTGAACCCAGTTACTTTGTACTTGACCCACGGCCATTAAAATTTCGACGGGTACCTTGAATTCTCTGCTGGCATTTCTAAAGTATTTTAGCATGGTAGCTACAGAGGGTTGTGGTTTTTTTAACCAATCACTCAAAAGATGACTGTTATGAGAACATTCTAATTCCTCATTGTGTTTTTGGTGTGCATTTGCTTTTGGATTTTTAGAAATTACAGACATGTCCATTAAATAGGTGTCCAGATTTCTTTGTACCAACTCGTCGCCATTTGAATTTTTAATTCTTTTGATTGGTGTTTTGATGTAGCGTTCTGCTAGTGAAATCAACTCCTTTTCGGAATACATTTTTTGTGGTGTTTTCTGGGCAAAAGCTCCCAAAACCATCATAAAAATCAAAATTGTGGTGGTTTGATTTTTAATTTTAGTTAGTAGTTTTTTGGTCATAATTTTTGTTATATTTTAAATTGTTTTTTGGAAATTTTAAACAATAATATAACTTTTATATCTGATTAGCAATTAATTAAATAAAATATTTATCAATGGATTAGTAAATTAAAAATTTTACTAACTATAACAAGGCCTGTATAGTGTTGTAAAATTTGCAATAAAAATGTTAAATCATTAATAAAACAAGGGATGCTTGTTTAGGTGTGTTGCTTAAAAACGCAATTACATTAAGTGTAAAAGAAGAAGAAAAAAATTTTTTTTTAATGACATGCTTGGTCAAGAATGTTTTCTCTCTGAATGGACACACATTTTACTTAAAAAAAAATTAAATATTCACACTAATGGTTTTAATATTAATGCAATTACGACCTAAAGATTTTTATGTATTTAAAAAATAAAGGTCTGAAGGTAGTATTTTGTGAAAGCCGAAGTGTATTTTTTATGTGTAAACTTGTTTAAAAAGCGCGCTGTTTGCGAATCATTTGAATCGTTGGAAAAAAAATGCTGTTTATTTTTTATTTTTTTTTAGAGGCTACACGTAATTCTACAAATACAGGAAAATGATCGGATGGGAATTTTAAATCTTTAGCGTCTGTTAATACGGCATATTTTAAGACTTCAAAAGGATTGTTTTTAGACAGAAAAATATAGTCAATTCTGTCCTTTACAGGGAAAGAGTATTGGAATCCGTTAAACGTTCCATCAGGACCAAAAGGTTTTTCTATAGAAATTTCTTTAGCATCGTCCATTGTGTTTTTTAAAGTAACGATACGTTCTTCTGAAGGTTTTGTGTTAAAATCGCCCATTAAAATAACGGGGTATTTTTGAGTATTGAGTTGATTGATTTGATTACTGATCAAGGTTAATCCTTTAGTTTTGGCTTCTTCACCTACATGATCCAAATGGGTGTTGAAAATCCAGAAATACTGTTTACTTTTTTTATCTTTTAATAGGGCATAGGTACAAACTCTATTATAAGCAGCATCCCAGCCTTTGGAAATTCTTTCAGGAGTTGAAGAAAGCCAAAAAGTATTGGTTTGTATTAATTTGAAGCGATCTTTTTTAACATAAATTGTTGATGCTTCGCCTTTGTTTTTGCCTTCACGTGCAATTCCAACACTATAATATTGACTAAACGCTCTATTCAAGTCGTCTACTTGATTTGGTGTTGCTTCTTGGATACCAAAAGCATCTGGAGCATAAAATTGAATCTGACTCATTAAAAAATCCTTCCGATTGGGCCATGCGTTTTCACCATCGCTTGCTAAATCTAATCGGATATTATAGGACATAATTTTTAAGGACTGTGTATGTCCAAGGTTGGTGATTAACCCGAGAACTATACTGTAAAAAATGGTGATGTATTTGTTCATACGATAATTTTATGTGAGGAGATAGTTTCAATGCTACTACTTTGTGAAATTACTATAAATAGGAATCATGTAAAACAGCTTTGTTTTAACTTAAGTAATTTTTAACACTAAAGTTGATCAAGGATAAATTCCTCTACATAAAATTGTTTTGGGTAACCAATTGTACTGCTTTAACTTTTGGTTGTAAACTAAGTTTTGAATTGTATAATTGTACTTCTTTGATTTTGGACGTTATTGTAAACCCTGTGCAGGAGAAAGACAAAGCCCAATCGAAATGGATTGGGCTTTTTTTGTTATGTAATTGATTACAATCGGATAGAGTAGTGTTTTCTATATTTTTATTGTTAATGCGGAAGTAGCAGAAAAGTTGTTGTTGTTATTGAAAATAGCGTCACTGGCGAGGTACTTTTTGATTTCAAAACGCCACCAAACGTTATCCTGTAATTGCAGGTCAACATTGGTAGAACATCCAAAAACTTGAAATCCATTAGGGGTATTTGTGGTAATGAAGAGTTGTTTTTTATCGTTATAATATTCTCCTCTTATCGTTAGGTTGTATTTGTCTTTTGGTTTGAATCGAAGCATAATAATTGGAGCATATAAGATGTTATACTTAGATTTGACATCTCGATCCGAACCCAAATCTACTCCAGCAATTATACCCCATTTTGGAAAGGGCTCCACTATAGCATAAAAATTATGGTAGGTTCTCCATGCTTTTAAGCTGTCTGCTTTGTCTGTACCGATGAAGTTGCTATAATTTAAGCTTATCTTTTGGGAAGGTTTATAAAAGATTTGTATTCCAAAAGAAGGTTTTTGAATCGCATCCGTTTTTTTAATTTTTTGCCAGCCATTTAAAAGTAAAAAAGAGATGTTTAATTTTTCGGAAGGATTGGTGTAAGCCATTTTGATTCCCGTTTCATAATAGGGGCTGTTTTCGGCGAGTATGCTTCGGGTGAGGGTCCAACAATCGGCACCAATGGCACTTTCAAATCCAATGTGAGAGGGCATAATGCCAGCATCAATCCATAGGTTATGTTTTTTTGAAATTTTAAAACCCACATTAGTTTCGAAAATATTTTGTGCCCAATTGGGTTCTGCTGCTAGATTGTATTGTGCATAGTTGCCCATCATGAGGGCAGCATTGGCTCTGATGTTGTCTTGAGTATAAGTAGCTTTTACCAATGCTAAATTCACATTAATTTCGTTATGCCTTTTGTGATTGTAGACAAATATTGGTTTGTCGTGGTTTTGTGGATTGTCAAAATCATAACTATAATACAATTCGCCATAGGCTTGGAATTGCAAAGATTTGATAGAATCCTTTTGTCCAAATAAGGTCCATGTGCATAAAAAAGATACTATTGTGAAGAAAAATAGTTTCATATATTGTATTGTTTTATAAGAGGAAGTTCACCTATTTTTATTTTCTTCCCTTGTGTCTTTGCATCGGAATACACAAAGTAGGGAAATTAAAGTTTGAACGGCAACTTTACAATTTCCCTACTTAGGTTCATTCATTTATTTTCTAATTTCTCTTATCAATTGAATGTTTTCAATGGGTTGATAAACTAATGGAATTTGTTCTATCTCAATGTCTGATTTTTCAAGACCAAAAGCTTTTTCATCACTTAATCCAAGACGTTTCAATAAGAAATAGGAATTTAATAGAATGCCTTCTCTTAGTGCAAATTCATTTTCGATGGACAGGAATTTTTCAATCACTACAAATTTAAAATCGGGTTCGGTATTGTATTTACTAGAACCATCAGGGCGAATATGTAAATTGAGTTCTTTGTTGGCCACCAATTCTTTGACAATATTTTTAAAGTAAAGTTCGGTTTTAGGCTGAATTCGAAAGCCCACATTGATGTTTATTTTGATTACTTTATCATCTACTAATTCGGTTACATCATAGGACAACGTAAACGGATCTTCTGTACGATTGATGTGCACAAACCAATAGACATCGGCTCTTTTTGGTTTTTTGGCGAAAATAGATTTTATAATCTTTTCTTCAATTTCGTGTCTTCTATTGGCTTTGGTGAGATAGATTAGATGTGTGGCAAATTTTGGTATAGCGTCATCTTGACTTAGTTCCGATAATTTAGCGCTGTATTTGCCCAACTCAATGAATTTAGTAAAACGATTATTGATTTTACGAGCGAAATACCAAACATACATGATCGTGAATATGAATAATTCAAAGAACAAGAACATCCATCTTTCTTTGATTTTTGCCACATTGGCAATGAAGAATGCGATTTCAATAGCCGCAAAAATACTTAAAAACAAAAAGACATAGGCTTTTTTCCATTTTAAACGATAATAAATGAAATAACTCAACAATAGTGTTGTCATCATCATGGTTACCGTAATTGAAAATCCGTAAGCGGCTTCCATATGGGCACTTTCTTTAAAATAGACCATCATTAGAATACAACCAAACCAAAGAATGGTATTGATACTAGGAATATAGACTTGTCCTTTGCTGTCACTAGGCTGTTTAACAGTTACTCTAGGCCAAAAATTAAGACTCATTCCTTCGCTAATAAGGGTATAACTACCACTAATTAAGGCTTGGGAGGCAATAATTGTAGCTGCAGTAGCTATTAGGATACTGGGCAATAAAAACCAATTAGGCACAGTTTCAAAGAAAGGGTTTCTACCGTTCAAGAAGGGTTGACCTTGGTGCATTAACCAAGCGGCTTGACCTAAGTAGCAAACGATTAAACTTGTTTTGACAAAAATCCAAGTAATGCGAATGTTTTTTATACCGCAATGTCCTAGGTCAGAATACAGTGCTTCAGCTCCTGTGGTACAGAGAAAAACGGCTCCCAACAACCAAAAACCATGAGGATAATTAGCTAATAAATTATAGGCATAATAGGGATTTAAGGCTTGAATAATGTCGGGATGTAAGCTAATTTGATGTAATCCTACCACGAATAACATACTAAACCAAACAGCCATAATAGGACCGAAGGCTTTACCTACTATTTGCGTTCCGAAGCGTTGAAAGAAAAATAGTAAAGACAATATCGCTACAACAATTCCAATTGTTAAGGTATTTCCGGGGACAATTATTTTTTCTAGTCCTTTCACTAATCCTAAACCTTCAATGGCTGTTGATACGGAAATTGGAGGGGTAATAATGCCATCGGCTAGCAATGTAGTGGCGCCTAAAATAGTAGGAATTACTAATTTTTTTCCGTAACGTCTTACTAAGGCATACAATGAAAAAATTCCGCCTTCACCATGATTGTCTGCTTGCAGGGTGATCCAAATGTATTTGATCGTGGTTTGGAAAACTAAGGTCCAAAAGACACAAGAAACGCCTCCGTATACCAACGCTTCACTAATAGGGCGATCTCCAATAACGGCTCTTAATGCGTATAAAGGGCTGGTTCCTATGTCGCCATAAATTATCCCGAGTGCTACCAAAAGTGAGGCCACCGTAACTTTATTAGCCCCACCATTTTTTGTTGTATTCATTATTTTTATTGATTTAAAAAATTAACGATACAAATTTCAGGGTAAAGGCATTAGTAAGTTATAAAGAATGTATGGTGGGATATAAAGATTTTATAAAGATTTAGGTAAAGCGGTATCCTACACCACTTTCGGTAATAATGTGTTGGGGGTGATTAGGATGTTCTTCGATTTTTTTGCGAAGTGTACCTATGAATACTCTTAGGTATTGTGTTTCAGTTTGGTAGGGTAGTCCCCAAATTTCTTTTAGAATATATTGATGGGTTAACACTCGTCCAATATTTTTCATGAACAAAGCCATTAAATTGAACTCGGTAGCGGTAAGTTTTATGATTTCGTCCTTTTTGGAGACTGTTCTTGCGCCGAAGTCAATTTTTATATCGCCACAGGATTGGATGGTTGCGTCGTTTACTATATCATTTCTGCGTAATACAGCGCGGATACGCGCTAAGAGTTCGGCATTGCGAAAAGGCTTGGAAAGATAGTCTGTAGCTCCATTATCCAGAGCTTTTACAATGTCTTCCTCACTGTTTTGAACCGATAGCATAATGATGCCTTTGTTGTACCATGTGCGCAACTCTTTTAGCATATCGTGCCCGCTTTTATCGGGCAAATTGATGTCTAATAAGATGACATCTGGAGGGTGGTTAATAGCGAGTAACACGCCTTCCTTGGCGGTTTCGGCAAGATGTACTTTATAATCATGGGTTTCTAAGGTGATTTGTAATAGTTTACGAATTGGGGCTTCATCGTCTATGACGAGTATTTCGGGTTTATTCATTTTTAAGCTGATTTATATAGGAGGTTAGAGTTGGTAATGTTATAGTGAAAGCAGCTCCCGAATTGGGAAGGTTTTTCAAATGAATGGTGCCATTATGAGCTTCGGTGAATCCTTTTACTATGGATAAGCCCAAGCCACTTCCACCGGTTTTGGAATTAGGAATTCGGTAAAATTTATCAAAAACTAACGCTATTTTTTCAACAGGAAATCCGGGTCCGTTGTCTGAAACTGTGATAATACAAGTATCTTGTTCTGTTTTGGCTTCAATGGTAATTATTGAATTTGTTGGGGTATATAAAATCGCATTATTGATTAGATTTTGAAGGACTTCTTGAATGATTCCGCTATCTAGTTTGACTAAGGGAACTTGTTCATCGGGATTAAAAATAATGGTGTGTTCTTCTACAAGAGCCTTAGTTTTTTGAATCACCGTAAAGATCAGTTCGTTGATATCGCACCAATCTCTATTAAGTTGTAACATTCCTGTTTCTAGACGACTCATGTTTAATAAGTTTTCTACTTGTCTGTCTAGACGAATGCTAGCTTTGTCAATTTCTTCTAAAAGCACTGTATGATTTGCAGTAGAGAGTTTGCAGTTGTTATCTTTAAGCGTATCAATAGCACTAATAATAGTAGCAATTGGAGTTCTTAACTCATGGGATAGCGAGTTTAATAGGGTAGTGTATAACTGTATGGTTTTTTCTTTTTCTTCTTTGTCTCTCGCTTTTTGCTCCGCTTCTCGGATGTTGAAAGTTAACACTGCATTGACAAGAGCAATAAATAGGTAAACAAAAAAAAGCAACACATCCTCTGAAGTATCAATATGAAACGTATATAAGGGATGGATAAAAAAGTAATTTAAAAGTAAACCGCTTAATACTGCCGTCATTACTACGGGAATAATATCAAAAAACATAGCTATTATTGATACGGTCATCAATAACAACAAGGCAGTGATGCGATAATCGATGTAATTGGAAGCCAAAAAACACAACAAGGCTATGATTACCACCAAGAGGATGCTGTATAGACATTGTTTGATAAGGGGAAGATTTTTGAGGCTTAGTTTATACAAGATGTAATTTTTAAGATGAAACTCGTTTTTTTTTTGCAAAAACAAAAATACTACAAATTTCGAGAGTAATAAAAAAGCCTAAATGATTAGGCTTTTTATGTTATTGAAGATAAATATTGTTTAATTGTTTTGCTCTAGAATTAACTGCTGTCCGGTAGTAATTAATCCAGGTACATAAAAAGTTAGTGTTGCATTAAATAGCGAATTGGCTGGAATGTTCCAAGTGGCCAATGTTTGTTTGGGTTGGGTGGGTGTGGTGTAAATGTTTTTTAAAGTGCCATTTAAAGTAATCGGCCCATTGTAAGTAAAAGAAGGCGAGTTGGTGGTTGCGGTAAAATTGGAGGCAAAAGATAAGGATACACTTTTGGCAGTTGCGTTAGGGTTGGTTAATTGTAGCGTAATGCTGTATTTATGACTATAATTCCCATATGTGTTTTGTGCCACATTAGCAAGTGTGTACAGAGCGGGAGCATTTTGATTTTGTAAATACACCCCATTTACGGCGAATTTGCTACTTGTATTCAAACAAAGACCTAAATAAGCCGGACCTGATGCTAAAGTTATAGGGGTTGTTCCTGCCCATCCCGAAGCACTATATATCCCTGCTTCTCTTCCGTAACTGTTTGTTCCTTCGGTATAGACATCACCCGATGCAGGTGTTTGTGTTAAAGCAATAGCATCAGCTAAATTGCCAGTAGAAGTGATAATAGTGTACACGTATACCCCTTGCGATGCAGTGATTTCATAAGCACCATCGACCATATTGCTATGAAGTAATTGAGTTTTGTATACTTCATATACTTTGCTTGGGTTGATTGTGATGTTGTTAAAAGTAGTTCTCGGCGTGTTTTGTAATTGATCTTTGGAAACAAAATAACTTTGTCCGGTCCCAATACCATTCAGAGGTTTTTCGGCATTGGTATAGGTAGATCCTTTGCCTGAAATGGTTACAGCGGTTGTTTGTGGGTTAGAAACTAACACATGCAGGTATTTAGTAGCATTAGATCGGTTAATATGAAAAAGATACACACCAAAAGTACCAGCAATTGGATTGGAAGACCCACCACGAGTTGCGTCCACTCGAGCATTTTGCATTAACCATCCATCACCATAAAACACTTCGGGATTGTTGCTTTTCCAAACGGGATTACCGGCTAAGGCTCCACCTAAGGGTTTCAAGTTGTTTAAGGCTACAATTGGTGTAGATAAAGTACCTGCTGTCCAATCGGTAGCAGCAATTGCGGCAGTAAAAGTAGAACGAGCCGTAAGGCTTTTGGTGGTTTTTTCTATAGTTGTTGTTTCTAATTTTTCAGTTGGACTCTCTGGAGTACAAGAAATGAATGAAACTGTTAGAAGAAAACTTGTAATCATGTGGTATTTTTTCATAATTTAAAGTGATTTTGGTTAATAGATTATGTTTTATTAAAAAACAAAGGTTTTATAAATGTAATATTAATTTTATTTAAAATCAAAATATATGATAATAAATATTTTTCTCAATTAATATCGATAGTTTGTGGTAGCATAAACGTTCCAACTCAAGGATGTTGAATGAGGTTTAGTTTAAGTTTTTCAACTCAAAGTCTATACCTAATGCTGTGTGATTTCAGCCAAATGAAAAACAAAAAAGCCTGTAAATCGTAAGATTTACAGGCTTTTGTACTTTTTTGAAAAAGTAAAAGTGGAGTCGCCGAGAATCGAACTCGGGTCCAAACAAGCAACTAAAAGGCTTTCTACACGTTTAGTTTCTGCTTGGGTTTTCGATTGCAGGCTAGGCCAGAAACCGCCACATGCAACTTATCTTCTTACTTTCGACTACCACCCGAAGCTCATGGTAATCTAGGTTTATTTTTACGGTTCCCCTGTACTGACCGCCACAAACCAAGGCTTTCAAGGAGAATCCAGCTTTCCTACCTTGTAGGAACGTGGCGCAATCTTACTATAATTCGGATTAAGCAGCTAGAGCGTAGTTATTTTCGCCGTTTAAAAGTGTGAGATCTTATATTCACGAGCAAGGTCTCAATGCTCGACGTGCTTACTTTTCAATTCGACTTGCTGTCAAAACCAGTCGACCCCATATTTATGCGTGTGCAAATATACTTTTTTGTTGTTTATCTTCTCAATTATTATGCCGTTTTATTAAAAAAAAGCAGGGCTATTCTTCGTCCTCTAATTTGAAAGGATAATCGCCAAATAATTTGGCTAATTTTCGAACCGCATAGGTACTTCGGGTCATTTTGTTGGAAAGCGCAATAATTACTACTTTCTCTTTTGGTAATGTAATATATGACGAGGTGTTGCCGTGCCACCACCCATTGTGAAAATAGAAGTTTTGACCGGTTTCCCAATTGATCATGCGGATGCCGAGACCGTAATTTTTGGTACCTTTACGCTCGTTGCTGTAAGGGGTAAATACTTGTTTCCAAAGTTCAGGTTCCAAAAAGTTCGGAGCATTGCGTGCCAAATCAAATTTTAGCAAGTCTCTTGGTGTAGAATAAATGTTTTTGTCGCCATACACGCCATCCAAATAATCAATTCCAATTTCCACTTTGTTAGCTTTATAGGAAGGAACAATTCTTTTCTTGTCTTTCTTTATATCGCAAACAAAGGTGTGTGTCATGCCAAGGGGCTTGAACAGCATTTTGTCCATAGCTTCAATATAGGAAAGTTTGGTGATTTTTTCTATAATTAAGGCTAACATAGCATAATTGGTATTGCAATACGCAAAACGGGTTCCTGTTCTGGATTCTAAACCGACATCTTTAGTAGCCATTAAGTCTAAAACATCTTGGTTGGTCAGCGTTTTTTTACGGTCCCAAATGTTGTGTTTTCGGTCTGTAAAATAAGCGTAATTACGCATGCCACTTCGATGATTTAGTAGCATTCTAACAGTAACATCGGGATATGGAAAGGTTTTTAAAATGGTATTGACTTTTTGATCCAAATCCAATCGCTTGGCATTGACTAATTTTAAAACCACTGTTGCAGTCAATACTTTACTTACAGAAGCTATATGCAAAGGGGTATCTGCAGTTATTTTTTCCTCGTCTCTTAGATGGGTGTAACCATTATATTTTTCATAGATGATTTGTCCATTTTGAGCCACTAACAGACTACCATTCATGGTTTCGTTGGGCCAGTTTTTTTGGTAAAAAGCCTCAATTTTCTGTTTCTTATCGTTAAGATAAGGGGCACTTAGTAACGTACTGTCTTTTGTAGCGGGTTTTACAATAGGCAATACGTTTTTGGGTAATTGTGCGTCTGTTAATTCTATTTTTTTTTCTTCTTTTTTGCAAGAAGAAAATACCAAAATAGAAGAAAAAAGTGAGAGTATATATGATTTGTAATGTGTGGTCATTGTCAAAAATTAAAAAGCGCAAATATATATAAACGATTGATTTTCCCTTCTGATTTTAGCTAAAAAATAACTGTCAAATGGCGTTAAAATTGTATTTAACATCTTTGAAATTTGATAGGAAATAGACTAATATTGCCTATATTTTTTTTGTTACTATTAAAAAATTAATTCGTGATTCGGATATATTGTTATATTTGTAACAAATAACCTAACTAAAGTTAAATAATAATTTTAATCAAAAACTCTACAATGAAATTTGGAATACTAAAAGAGCGTAAAAATCCACCGGATCGCAGGGTAGTTTTTTCGCCTGAAGCCCTAATTACGATTCAACAGCAATTTCCAGCGGTTACTTTCAAAGTTGAACCTTCTGACATACGTGTTTTTTCAGATGATGACTACAGGAAACTGGGAATAGAAGTTACTACCGATCTTTCGGATTGTGAGGTGCTTTTTGGGGTGAAAGAAATACCAGTGGATGCACTAATTCCAAATAAAAAGTACTTTTTCTTTTCGCATACCATAAAAAAGCAGCCCTATAATCGCAAATTATTACAAGCAATACTTGATAAAAACATTAGTTTGTTTGACCACGAAACCATAGTCGATGCCAATCAAAGAAGGTTAATTGGATTTGGACGTTATGCCGGTATAGTGGGGGCCTATAATGCAATTAGAGCTTTTGGTGTCAAGTATGAGCTTTTTAAAATGCCAAAGGCCGAAACCTTGCAAGGGATGGAAAGTTTGGTGCATCAATTAAAACGTCAAATACTTCCTCCTATTAAAATTGTAGTTACTGGTACGGGTAAAGTAGGTAGCGGAATCAAAGAAATCTTACTAGCGATGAAAATCAAAGAAGTAGGGGTGGAGGACTTTTTAAACAAAAAATACACACAGCCTGTTTTTACTCAAATTGATGTTTTAGATTATAATCAGCGTAAAGATGGACAACGGTTAGATCATCTTGATTTTTACCAACATCCACAAGAGTATGAATCCCATTTTGAACGTTTTACCAAAGTTGCGGATATCTACATAGCAGGACATTTTCACGGCAATGGTGCGCCGGAAATTTTAAGCCAAGCTATGCTACAAGCTAAAGATTGCCAGTTAAAAGTAGTAGCCGATGTGTCATGTGATGTAAATGGTCCTATTGCATGTACTTTGAGAGCCTCAACAATAGCCGACCCATTTTATGGCTATTTGCCAAGCGAAGGGAAAGAAGTGGATGTTTTTCATCCAGCAGCGATAGTGGTGATGGCAGTTGATAATCTACCTTGTGAGTTACCCAAAGATGCCAGCGAGGGTTTTGGTCAAATGTTTATTCAACATGTAATACCGGCTTTTTTCAATGGAGATAAAGACGGGATTTTGGCACGTTCTCAAATGACCGAAAATGGTCGTTTAACCGATCGATTTAGTTATTTACAAAACTATGTAGATGGGAAATAAAAAAGTGTGTTAGGGTAAGGTTGCTCTTATGTTTCTCAGTGCGAAATCGTTATATTGTCTTTTTAAAAAAAGTTAAGTTTTTCAAAAAATTAGTTGGTTTTAAATAAATAATCCTGCTATATTTGTCGCAACATTCAAAATTCCGGAAAACATGTTTGAATTTTCACAGTATCTAGGCTTCTTGCTTTTTTTAACCATCCTAACTATGGGATTTTGGTTGATGTTTTTCTTAGTAGGTTTCATCTCATATTGGGTAGGAGGAGCCTCTTGGGAAGCATATAAAGCAAAAAAAGCGAAGCAAGAACAAGAACAAGAAGAATTAGTATAATCTAATTTTTTAGAATAAAAAAGGACTCAAAGTGAGTCCTTTTTTTTGCTTCTATTTGTTGTTTAAAAAAAAAAAAGACTCGTAGAAACGAGTCTTTTTTTTTTATCCTTGAAATTCCATTTCGCCTTCGTTCATGTTGCGTTTTGGTTTTTCCCTTTCGTTTTTGGGTTTGTTGAAACGGTAAGTGAATGATAACGTAAATTGGCGTTGTCTGAATTGCATTTCGGAATAAGATTCTACTGTTGGTAACTGAGTCTCTGACATCATTTTTCTAGAGTTGAACACATCGTTGATGTTAAAAGCTATAGTTCCTTTGTCTTTCAAAACATCTTTACTAAAGGCTAAATTCATTGCAAAAATTCCTAATCTTTTCCCTTGTGCGTTGTCTTGAGGACCATTATAAGACAAATTGGTTTGCCAATCAATTTTGGCAGGTAAGGTGATTTTTGACGTAAGTCTAGCAGACCAAGAGGTGGCGTCATAGTCGAAGTTTTGGGTGATTTCTTTTCCTTCAAAGTTGGTGTACACAAAATCGCCACGAGTTTGTACAGCAAAAAAGTTGAAGTTACTGTTTAATTTCCACCATTTATATGGAGAATAGTTTAGGGTTACTTCAAATCCGCTTCTGTATTCTGATCCTAAGTTGATAGGAGAGGCAATAACTAAAGGAACGCCGTTGACAAAGTCGCCCGATTCGCGACGAGCAAATTGAAAGGCATCGTTAGTTTTGTTGAAATATAAAGAGGTGTTAAGTGTTACTTTTTCCCATCTTTTGATGTAACCAAAATCAATGGCATCGGTTAATGCAGGATCTAAATCAGGATTTCCTACAAAAATATTGATATTACTAGATAAATTATTAAACGGATTTAAGAAACGACCTCTAGGTCTTTGAATTCTTTTGCTGTAACTGATAGAAGTACTACTGCTTTCTGATAACTCATAGGTAAAAAAGGCACTTGGGAAAAGATTACCGTATTTTTTGGTATTGAAATCATTCGTTTTTAGAAAATTGATATCAATATTAGAATCTTCGTAACGCAAACCAAAAAGCATGGAAAGTTTTTTGACTTTAATGCCGTATTGAGAATAGACTGCATTTACTCTTTCTTTGTACTCCAATAAATTGGTGAAATTTGATACTGATGTACCGCTGGTTTGAACTGCATAATCGGTGTTGAGATTCGTAAAGTCGCCTCGATACCCCGCTTCAAATTGTTGGCCTTTTCCTAAAGGCAACACATAATCTACTACAAATAAGTTTCTTTTTTGGTCTTGATTATTCTTAGTGTCATCAAATTTAACTTGTGATGAGTTTAAGATTTGATCGCTAATCAAAGCTGAATTCAGGTCTTTATTACTGGAAATAGAAATATCGATGCTAAGTTTGTGTCCTTCTTTCTTGAAGTTTTTGATGAAGTTGGACGCATATTCAAAGTTTTCGCTGTCGCTTTTTTCGTTATTTACACGATTACGGGTATATAGATAATTGAAATTGTTGTCGTAAAAGTCTTGGAAGACATTATCCTCATTCTTGCCGTTACTTTTTCGGTAATTGATACTGTTGGTCCATGACGTTGATTTATTCAGGTACCATTCTAATCCAATCGTTCCGTTGTACGCGTTGCTAAAACGATCGTTTTCTCTATTTTCATACACGTAATTTTTGACAGAACCATCGGTATTGAAGTATTTGGAGTTGTTCAGTCCTTGACCGGGATTGTTGCGATTACTGTACCCTTGTGTAGTAAAAAGGTTGAATTTGTTCGTTTTGTAATTTAAAGTTCCACTAAGTCCGTGGTTGTCTGGATAACCCGTGTTAGCAATGAAAGTACCGTTAAAACCTTGATTTTTTCCTTTCTTAAGAATGATATTTAACAATCCACCACCTCCTTCAGCATCATAACGAGCCGATGGGTTGGTTACAACTTCTACTTTTTCAATGGCATCTGCAGGAATCAGACGCAAAGCTTCGGTAACGTTAATGGCATTAGAAGGGCGACCGTCAATCAAGATACGAACGTTTTCGTTTCCTCTAAGACTTACATTCCCTTCGGCATCTACTGCCACAGAGGGGATATTGTCTAAAACATCGCTTACTGTTCCTCCTTTTACGATAAGATCCGAACCTACATTGTACACTTTTTTATCTAATTTTATTTGTACCGTAGTTTTTTCTGCTCGAACTACTACTTCATCAAGCTGCGCTGCATCTTCCTCAAGTGAAATAGTACCTAGGTTTATGTTTTCGTTAAGAGATTTGTTTTTAATTTCTTTAGATTTAAATGAAATAAATTCAATCAAGATGTTGTAATTTCCAGGAAACGCATCTACAGTGAATTCTCCTTTATTGTTTGTGACTCCTCCAGCAATTAGTTTGGGATTATTGATGTTTTTGAGTGTTATTGTAGCATATTCTAGTGGTTGTTTAGAATTTTTTTCAATAATTTTTCCAGTAATTTTAAATTTAGATTTTGATTCTTGAGCAAATAGGTTGCTATGGAAGCAAAGCAAAATGGTGATTAGGGCAATAGTAATTTTGTTCATTATGTTAATTTGATTTTACACTTAGACTAGCAAATGACTCATTGGTTTCAAGGCTAAATGTTAAAAAAAATGTAAAATTTTAAATACGTGTTATAAAAGATTTGATTTTATCCTCTTCACGAGCAATAATTGCTTCGTTTTCAGTTACTAATATGGGGCGTTCCATTAATATTGGAAATTGCAATATTGCATCTATTATTTCATCATCACTTAACTTTTTTCCTTTGAAATGATCTATCCATATCTTTTCCTTTTGGCGTACTAAGTCAATAGGTTGTATCTTTAACTTTTGAAGCAAAGTTTGTAATTCACTTTTATGGAGTGGTGTTGAAAGATAAGTAACCACTTCAAAACTTTTTCCAGAATCTTCAAGCAGAGCTAAACATTGTCGGGACTTACCACAACGATTATTATGAAAAATTTGTAACATTTTTTTGATTTTTTTATGGTGTTATTGGTGATTTATTTGGTATTTTAGAGGACAAAAATAGATTAGTTTTTAAACAAATTCGTCTTGCTCATTGTTAAAATATGTTTATAGAACAAGGTATCCTATTTCGAAATCCCTTTTACAACTATTTAGTTGGAATAATCATGGTCTTTATGGCTACACTTGTAGGGCAGTTGCCCATGTTGTTAGCGGTCTATTGGTCTTCGCAACATGAAGATCGTATCTATCCTCAAAGTCAAGAAGCCATTATGTCTTTTTTTGATCAAAATACTACTTTGTTTTTTTTATTACTACCCTTTGTTTTTGCCTTTGTAGTGTTGTTATTTGTTATTAAGGTATGGCATATGCAACCTCTTCTTACTGTTATCACTTCACGAAGTACTTTGGATTGGGGTAGGGTGTGGTTTTCTTTTGGATTATGGGCTATAATTAGTATCGCGTTTGTGTTGTTGGAATGGTATTTTTATCCAACTCATTTTGTTTGGAATTTTCAGCTGATTCCCTTTTTGGTTTTGTGTCTTCTAGGGGTGTTGTTTATTCCGATTCAAACTTCTACCGAAGAATTGCTTTTTCGAGGTTATTTACTACAAGGTATTGCGACACTTACCCCTTACCGTTGGCTTCCATTGTTATGCACATCAATTGTGTTTGGTTTGTTGCATTTGGCCAATCCTGAAGTGACCAAAATGGGGTATGGACTCTTGGTTTATTACATAGGGACCGGCTTGTTTTTGGGAGTTATTACTATGATGGATGAAGGTATGGAATTGGCACTTGGTTTTCATGCTGCTAACAATTTAATTGGGGCGCTTTTGGTTACCTCACATTGGACTGTTTTTCAGACGCATTCACTGTTAAAAGATGTTTCTGAGCCTAGCTTTGGAATAGATGTATTCTTGCCCGTTTTGTTACTATACCCAATACTTTTGAGTATATTTGTAAAAGTGTATCAGTGGAACCGTTGGAAAGAAAAATTGTTTGGAAAAATTACTAACTTTTGATAATATATATTTAAATACAATACCTATGAAAAACGTCACTTATAAAAATGTTCATAATTTCTTTAAGTTTAATGGTGTTCATTTAGATCGAGAACAATTGTGTATGGTTGCTTATTCTTTTATTAAAGAAGGTGCTGATTTTCAAAAATCCTTAGGCGATTTCTTAATCGATTGGTTTGATGATCGCTCCTATATTGAAATGAAAACTTCTGGTACAACAGGTACCCCCAAGTGGATTCGTGTTGAAAAAGCAGCTATGGTGAATTCGGCCTTGGCTACGGGAGATTTTTTTGGTATTTCTCCTGGAGATAAAGTGTTACATTGTTTGCCTGTTGACTATGTAGCAGGTAAAATGATGTTTGTTCGTTCTTTTATCTTAGGTTTGGATATGGATTTTGTAGAGCCCAATTCTAATCCCTTAGAGTATAATGACGATAAATATGATTTTGCTGCTATGGTTCCCTTGCAAGCCAAAAATTCGCTTTCTAAGTTAAAAAATATTAAGAAGGTCATCATCGGAGGTGTAAAAATTCATAAATCATTGGAACAAGAACTTGTAAAATTGCCTATTGAAATTTATGAAACATATGGAATGACCGAAACCATTACGCATATTGCTGCCAAAAGAGTTGGTCAAAAAGCGTTTAAAACGCTTCCAAATGTAACTGTTTCAGAAAATGAGCATAATTGTTTGGTGGTGCATGCCTCTAAAATCAGCTCCGAACCTATCGTTACCAATGATATAGTTGAAGTGTTATCTGAGAATGAATTTGTATGGTTAGGACGTTTTGATAATGTAATTAACAGTGGTGGGGTAAAGATTTTGCCCGAGCGAGTGGAAGAGAAATTGTCTACTTTTATTCCAAGACGTTATTTTGTTTCTAGTCAAGCCGATGAGGATTTGGGAGAAAAAGTAGTGTTGTATGTCGAAGGTGCTCCTTTGGAAATTGAGGAAAATGTTTTTGCTGGTCTCGATAAATTTGAGAAACCTAGAGCTGTCTTTTTTGTACCTAAGTTTCAAGAGACGGCTACTGGGAAAATTATGAGAGAAGAAAGTAAAGCTTTGATTGCAGTATAGTACATCAAGTTTTATACGAATAAGGAGCCTGCTTGTTTGCAGGCTCTTTTTTTGTATTATGTTTACGGTTTAAGTATAGGATTCTGTATGAAAGTAATTGATTGATAATTAAATATATACATTATTAAACATGTTTTAAAATATTAAAAATCAATAAGTTAACACTTTTAGTTACACCTGTATAACTCCTAAATTAAATGGTTTTTGGATAGGAGCGTGGTTGGCCGCTTCAATTCCTAAGGCAATCCATGTGCGGGTTTCTAGTGGGTCAATTATTGCGTCGGTCCATAGGCGGGAAGCGGCATAGTAGGGAGAAATTTGTTCGTCGTACTTGGCTTTAATTTTATCGAACAATTCTTGTTCTTTTTCGCTGTTTACTATTTCACCTTTTGCCTTTAAAGTGGAAGCTTCGATTTGAGTCAATACTTTGGCTGCTTGCGCTCCACCCATTACGGCTAGTTCAGCACTTGGCCAAGCTACAATTAAGCGAGGGTCATACGCTTTGCCACACATAGCATAATTTCCAGCACCGTACGAATTGCCCACAATGATAGTGAATTTTGGTACAACAGAATTAGCTACAGCATTTACCATTTTAGCTCCATCTTTGATTATTCCCCCATGTTCTGATTTGGAACCTACCATAAAGCCTGTTACATCTTGCAAAAAGACCAGTGGGATTTTCTTTTGGTTACAATTGGCAATAAATCGAGTAGCTTTGTCGGCTGAATCGGAATAGATGACACCACCTAATTGCATTTCTCCTTTTTTCGTTTTGATGACTTTTCTTTGATTGGCCACAATACCTACAGCCCATCCTTCAATACGTGCATAGCCAGTTATGATGGTTTGACCGTAACCTTCTTTGTACGATTCGAATTCCGAATTGTCTACCAATCGTTTAATGATTTCCATCATGTCATAAGGTTCTTGTCTCGATTTAGGGAGGAGTCCGTAAATCTCTTTTTCATCCAAAAGAGGAGGAACTGGATTGGTTTTGTTAAATCCAGCATTTTCATTGTTGCCTATTTTATTCATGATGCGCTTAATTTTGTCAAGGGCATCCGCGTCATCTTTTGCTTTGTAATCAGTCACACCCGAAATTTCGCAGTGGGTTGTAGCTCCTCCTAGCGTTTCATTATCGATAACCTCACCTATGGCTGCTTTGACCAAATAACTACCTGCTAAAAAGATGCTTCCCGTTTTTTCAACAATCAAGGCTTCGTCGCTCATAATTGGCAAATACGCTCCTCCAGCTACACAACTTCCCATCACTGCAGCTATTTGAACAATACCCATACTGCTCATTTGTGCATTGTTTCGAAATATTCTTCCAAAATGTTCTTTATCTGGAAAAATTTCGTCTTGCATGGGCAAATACACTCCTGCACTGTCTACTAAATATATGATAGGAATGTGGTTTTCCATTGCTATTTCTTGGGCTCTAAGGTTTTTCTTGGCCGTAATTGGGAACCAAGCACCTGCTTTGACCGTGGCATCATTGGCGACTATAATGCACAGTTTATGTTGTACATAACCTATTTTTACGATTACTCCACCAGATGGACAGCCTCCGTGTTCAGTATAACAATTCTCGCCAGCAAACCCTCCGATCTCTAGACATACTTGTGGATCATCTAACAAATAATCTATACGTTCACGAGCCGTCCATTTGCCTTCGGCATGAAGTTTTTCAATTCTTTTGATACCTCCACCTAATTTGACTTCGGCCCACTTTTTTCGTAATTGAGTAAGTAAAAGTTTGTTGTGGTCTTCGTTTTGATTAAAATTGATGTCCATAGGTTTGATAGTGAAATGAGTTTTCGCTAATTTACAAAATTGTCTGACATACTTTATCTGTTTCTTTGTTCCTTTTGACTTTTCTTTAGTGGTGAGAGTTAAGATTCAAAAAAAACCCTCGTTACAAACTTGTAACGAGGGTTTTTAGTCCTTGATTGAATTGGTTAACCTTATGTTTTACATTGTGTTTAGCGGCTTACTTAGTTCTGTTTTTTGCTGGAAAAACAGGAGCTTTTACACATCATAGTATACCCGCTATCAACACAATACAATGGGATGAAAAGTGATTTAGTCTTCCTCTTCTTTTTGTCCCATCATCATGAGATAGGCCTTGAGAAAAGGATCCAAATTACCATTCATTACACTGTCTACATCGCTAGTTTCGTAGCCAGTACGAACATCTTTTACGAGTTTATAGGGATGCATTACATAATTTCTAATTTGCGAACCCCATTCAATTTTCATTTTTTTAGATTCAATTTCGTCTCGTAGGGCTTGTTTCTTTTTTAATTCAATTTCATACAATTGTGATTTTAATAATTGCATGGCCTTGGTTTTGTTGTCCAATTGAGAACGGGTTTCGGAATTTTCAATGATAATTCCGGTAGGATGGTGACGCAAACGTACGGCAGTTTCTACTTTATTTACATTTTGTCCTCCCGCGCCGCTAGATCGCATCGTTTCCCAAGAAATATCCGCTGGATTAATTTCGATTTGAATGGTATCATCAGCAAGTGGATAAACGTATACCGATGCAAATGAGGTGTGTCGTTTGGCATTGCTGTCAAAGGGAGAGATGCGCACCAAACGGTGTACACCATTTTCGCCTTTCAAATAGCCAAAAGAATAATCGCCTTCAAATTCTAATGTCACTGTTTTGATCCCGGCCGTATCTCCTTTTTGAAAGTTTAATTCTTTGATCGTGTAGCCATATTTTTCACCCCACATGATATACATTCTCATTAGCATTTCGGCCCAATCACAACTTTCTGTTCCTCCTGCACCTGCGGTAATTTGAAGTACAGCACTCAGGGTATCCCCTTCATCTGAAAGCATGTTTTTGAACTCGATGGCCTCGATGTGATTGAGGGCTAACTCGTATTGATGGTCTAATTCTTCTACCTCCAGTTCGCCTTCTTTATAGAAATCGTAGGCCAACTGTAATTCGTCTGTCAAAGTAGCCGCTTTGTTGTAATCATCAATCCATTTTTTTTTGTTGCGAATATTTTTGATGATTATTTCAGCTTCTTTGGCGTTGTTCCAAAAATCTGGTGCGAAGGTCTTTTCCTCTTCATTGGTAATTTCGATAAGTTTGGCATCTATGTCAAAGATACCTCCTCAGCGCACCAAGACGCTCTACAATACCTTTAATTTGTTCGGTAGTTGTCATAAATTATTATTAATTTTGTTTTGCAAAAATATAAAAAAAATACCACAGTACAAGCTGAAGTCTTATAGTGGTTGATATACAGCTCTTTATGGAAATAAATTTAGTGAGTGATACCGTTACCAAACCTTCCGCTGAAATGTTGCAATACATGTTCAATGCGGTGGTAGGTGATGATGTGTATAAACAAGATCCTACGGTGATTGAATTAGAAGCTCGAGTGGCTGCCATGTTTGGCATGGAAGCGGGCTTGTTTTTTCCTTCGGGGACTATGGCCAATCAAACCGCGATTAAACTGCATACCCAGCCTGGGGAACAATTGATTGCCGATAAATATGCTCATGTTTTTAATTATGAGGGAGGTGGGGTTTCCTTTAATAGTGGCGTGTCATGTTGTTTGTTGGATGGCAATCGAGGAATGATTACCGCAAACCAAGTGGCGGAAGCAATCAATGATCCTGAGTTTTATCATAGCCCAAAAACCAGTTTAGTTTGTGTGGAAAATACTACCAACAAAGGAGGAGGGGCTTGTTATGATTTGGAAACCTTACAACAAATTAAACAGGTTTGCGATCAGCATAATTTGAAATTTCATTTGGATGGCGCAAGAATTTGGAATGCTTTGGTAGCCAAACGTCAAAATCCTAAAGCCTATGGTCAGTTATTTGATACTATATCCGTTTGTTTGTCTAAAGGACTTGGAGCACCCATAGGTTCGGTTTTGTTATCGGATAAAGCTACTATACATAGAGCCTTGCGTGTGCGTAAGATTTTGGGTGGAGGGATGCGTCAGGTAGGTTATTTGGCTGCTGCTGGTATTTATGCTTTGGAAAATAATATCATGCGATTGACCGAAGATCATCGAAGAGCAAAAGAATTGGGTATTTTGTTGAGTAGGTTACCGTGGGTTGAATCTGTGGAGCCAGTAGAAACGAATATCTTGATTTTTAAAGTGATTCCAAGTATTAGTGATGCCCTTTTGATCGAAAAGCTTCGACAAAAAAACATTGCCATAAGTTCCTTAGGTAAAGGAAAATTAAGAATAGTCACCCATTTGGATTATCGTGAAGTCATGCATTCCTATGTGATTGATACCTTACTTCGTTTGTTTACAGCATAAAAGAAGGGATTTAAAGCCATTGTACTTTAAATCCCTTTTTTGTTAGTCCTTTCAGTTATTTATTTGAAAAGTTGATCCATTCCGGGTATCATAGGCATATCCATCTTTGCCACGGCATCCAATTCTGATTGGTGAATTTGTTGTGCTCTGGCCAAAGCTTTGTTTAGCGTCAAAATTAAATAATCTTCCAATTGTTCTTTGTCTTCAAGTAATTCATCGGCGATATTAATAGAAGTAATAGCTGTATTAGCTGTTACTGTAACGCTTAATAAGTTATCCGCGCTTTTTTCGTCAATCCATACTGTATCCAAACGTTTCTTAGTGTCTTCTATTCTTTGTTGGGTTTCTTTCAATTTACCCATCATGCCCATTAAATCCATTGTTTATCAATTTTATATATTTATAACTGCAAATTTATTATATTGCTTGTTGATAATCAATAGAAAAATCATGATAAAGATCATTCAATTGGAATTCGTTTGTTTTATTTTTGCACTTATAATTACAAATGCAAAAGCACAAGAAATGGCCGAAACAATTCAAGCTCCAGTAGCTAAATGTATTCCCAAAGAATTGGTAAAACACCGTCATACTCGTATTGATAACTATTTTTGGTTAAACGAGAGAGAAAACCCTGAAGTTATTGCTTATTTGAATCAAGAGAACGAGTATTATCAGCAAAAAACGGCTCATACTAAGGCGTTTCAGGAATCACTTTTTGAGGAAATGAAAGCTAGAATTAAGGAAGACGACGAGTCGGTGCCTTATTTTTACAATGGCTATTACTATATTACTCGATACGAAAAAGGGAAAGATTATCCGATTTATTCTCGTAAAAAAGGCAGTCTAACAGCGGCTGAAGAAATACTTTTTGATTGTAATGCTTTGGCAAAAGGTCATGCCTATTTTCAATTGGGAGGTATTAGTATTAGTCCCGATAATACATTAGCATCGTTTGGTGTCGATATAAAGGGGCGCAGAATATACACTATTCAAATTAAAAATTTAGAAACAGGCGAGTTGCTTCCGGATACAATTGAGAATGTTACCGGTGGATCCGTTTGGGCCAATGATAATGCCACTCTTTTTTACACCCAACAAGATGCGGTTACGCTTCGAGCTGATAAGGTTTTTCGTCATCAATTAGGGTCATCGACTAAAAATGACGTTTTGGTTTTTGATGAAGTAGATGAAACTTTTAATGTGTATGTAAGCAAGGAAAAATCAAGAAAATACATTGTCATCGCTTCGGGAAGTACTCTTACTACTGAATATAGAATTTTGAATGCAGATCAACCACTAGGTGATTTTAAAATTTTTCAACCTAGAGTTAGAGGATTGGAATACAGCATTTCGCATTATGGTGATTCTTTTTATATTTTGACCAATAAGGACAAAGCTACCAATTTTAAGTTGATGAAGTGCCCCGAAAACGCAACAGGGAAAAGCAATTGGAAAGATCTTATTCCGCACCGAAAAGATGTTTTACTAGAAGGTATTGAGATATTTAAAAATTACTTGGTGGTCGAAGAGCGTTCGAATGGTTTGAATCACATACGCATCATGCCATGGAATGGATCGGGCGAGTACTATTTGCCTTTTGATAATGAAACTTATAATGCCTACACCACTACCAATATTGATTTTGATACTGATGTTTTGCGTTATAGCTATCAATCTATGGCTACTCCTTCATCTATTATTGATTTTGATATGTCGACCCAAACAAAAGTTGTGCTCAAAGAACAACAAGTTTTAGGAGGGAAGTTCGATAAAACCAATTATATAGAAGAAAGGGTATGGGCCACCGCAACTGACGGCACTAAAATACCTATTTCCATGGTATATCATAAATCGATGGTTAAAAATGGACAAAACCCATTGTTGTTGTATGCCTATGGGTCTTATGGCAATACGATGGAGCCTTATTTTTCGTCTACCCGATTGTCGTTGTTGGACCGTGGTTTCATATACGCCATTGCTCATGTTCGTGGGGGAGAAGATTTAGGTCGACAATGGTATGAAGAGGGAAAACTCTTGAAAAAGAAAAACACTTTTACGGATTTTATTGATTGCTCAAAATTTGTGATTGAGCAAAAATACACTTCTGCTCAGCATTTGTATGCCGAAGGCGGGTCGGCAGGTGGTTTACTTATGGGGGCTGTTGTAAACCTAGCGCCCGAATTGTATCATGGGGTTATTGCTCAAGTTCCCTTTGTGGATGTAGTGACTACTATGTTAGATGATACTATTCCGCTTACTACAGGTGAATATGACGAATGGGGTAATCCTAATTCTAAAAAATATTATGATTATATGTTGTCGTATTCGCCATATGATAATGTAAAAAAACAAAAATACCCCAATCTTTTTGTTTCTACAGGATTGCACGACTCACAAGTACAGTACTGGGAACCAGCAAAATGGGTGGCAAAACTAAGAACATTAAAGACCGATGATTCACAATTGTATCTTGTAACCAATATGGATGCAGGACATGGTGGTGCTTCTGGTCGATTTGAATCTTTGAAAGAATTAGCTAGAGAATTCAGTTTTTTATTAGATTTAGAAAATATTAAAAAGTAATTGATTTTTTTTTTGTTAATTTTGCACCGTATCTGGGTTATTTATAAAATGCTTGGATTAAATATTTTTTTATGAGAGAAGAAATAAACGCTTATAATAATATACTTGAGTTAATAGGGAATACCCCTCTTATTAAACTTAATAAAATCACTCAGGAATTAGCTGGAAGTTTTTATGCAAAAATTGAAGCCTTCAATCCTGGACATTCCTCAAAAGACAGAATCGCGTTGTATATCCTAGAAGAAGCCGAAAAGAAAGGAATTCTATCACCTGGAGATACCATTATCGAAACTACATCTGGAAATACTGGATTCAGCTTGGCAATGGTAAGTATCATAAAAGGATACAATTGTATTCTAGCGGTTAGTTCCAAATCATCAAAAGATAAAATTGATATGTTACGTAGTTTGGGGGCAAAAGTATATGTGTGTCCTGCTCATGTTTCTGCAGATGATGAACGTTCGTATTATAGCGTTGCCAAAAGATTACACGAAGAAACCAAAGGTTCCATCTATATCAATCAATATTTTAATCAATTAAACGTAGATGCGCATTATTATTCTACGGGACCTGAAATTTGGAATCAGACCAAAGGTAAAATTACTCATCTTGTAGCCTGTAGTGGTACGGGTGGGACTATCTCGGGTACTGCAAAATATTTAAAGGAACAAAACCCTAATATTAAAATTTTGGGAGTAGATGCTTTTGGATCGGTTTTGAAAAAGTATCATGAAACCAAAGAGTTTGATGTGGCAGAAATATATCCGTATCGTATTGAAGGTTTGGGTAAAAATTTGATTCCAACAGCTACTGATTTTGATGTTATTGATAAGTTTGTAAAAGTAACTGATGAAGAAAGTGCTCATTCTACCAGAGAATTGGCCCGAAAAGAAGGTTTATTTGTAGGCTATACTTCGGGAGCGGTGATGCAGGCCATCAAACAATATGCAGAAGAAGGAGAGTTTGATGAAAATAGCAATGTGGTTGCTATTTTTCCCGATCACGGATCACGCTATATGAGTAAAGTGTTTAGTGATGAATGGATGAACGATCAAGGATTTTTTGATAGTGTAAACGAAGAAGAAGTTCAGAAAATCGAATTTATAAAATAAAAGTACGGTATAGTACAAGAAAAAAACGCCAATTCAAAATTGGCGTTTTTTTTATATTCATTATTTTTTTATTCTTCCATCGTGTGATACACGTTCATCACGTCGTCGTCTTCTTCTAATTTTTCAATTAATTTTTCAACGTCAGCAATTTGATCTTCGGTTAGCTTTTTAGTGATTTGTGGGATTCTTTCAAAACCAGAGGATAAGATGTCTAACCCTCTATTTTCTAATTCTTTTTGAATCGTTCCAAAACTTCCAAAAGGCGCGTAGATTAAGATACCGTCTTCGTCTTCAAAAACTTCTTCAGCTCCAAAATCAATCAACTCTAATTCTAATTCTTCTGGATCAATTCCTTCTTTAGGCACTCTGAAGTTGCAAGTATGGTCAAACATAAATTCAACAGAACCTTGAGTACCTAAAGTTCCATTGCATTTGTTGAAATAACTTCTAACATTAGCAACGGTTCTATTATTGTTATCTGTTGCGGTTTCAATTAAGATCGCAATTCCGTGGGGTGCATACCCTTCAAAAAGTACTTCTTTATAGTTGGCTGTATCTTTCTCTGTAGCTTTTTTAATGGCGCGTTCTACATTTTCTTTAGGCATATTGGCTGCCTTGGCATTTTGTATTACAGCTCTTAAACGCGAGTTGGCATCAGGATTTGGTCCTCCTTCTTTAACTGCCATTACAATATCTTTGCCTATTCTAGTAAAGGCTTTGGCCATTGCAGACCATCTTTTCATTTTTCTACCTTTTCGGAATTCAAATGCTCTTCCCATTTCTAAACGATTTTGTTCTGCAAAAATACAGTTATTCCCTATTTTACCAAATGGATTTTTGAATCTTTTTAGAGATATTTATGGCATTTTTGTTATTTGAACTCATAATAATCATTAATAATCTCAATGGCCTCTTTTAAGTAATGGTTGCTTGTTATTTCCTTTATTTGGTTTGCTTTTATGGGTTTTTCTAATGGGTATACATTCAGAAGCGCTTCATTAAAACTGGAATTTTTTACCTTCAAAACCATGCTTTCGTCCTTAAAATTGGATATTTTTTTCCAGAGTGTATCTATTTTGTTTTGTTCTTCAATGATGGCCTCCAATTGCATTGGTAAAACTAGCTTGGTTGGATTTACCACTTGATTGATTTCGTTGTTTAAAGTTGCAACCGTGGTAAAATAGGAATTGGACGCCACTCTTTTTTGGCTTCTATTCGCTAACGTTTGAATCAATTTGTTTTTGACAAAAGGCGTAAAGTCAATGCTTTCGGTGAGCTGATCATTGGGGAAAGCACTAGGGTATTCGTTTTCTTTTTTAACTAATGTTTCGTAAAGAATGGGCACCATCACGTCGGGAGTGACACCCATAGCTTGATGACTTTTACCTGTTATTCTATAAAATTTATTAATGGTTATTTTTACAAAATCTTCTTGTTTTTCGTCTAAAGGCAAAATAGTTTGCATCGTGGCTTTTCCTAAGGTTTTGCTACCAATAACCATGGCTCTATTATAATCTTGTAGGATGGCGGCAAAAAATTCACTGGCCGAGGCGCTATTGCTGTTGACTAATAATATCATCGGTCCTTTGTAGGTATAGCCACTGTTTGGATTTTGAATGATTTGTTGCTTTTGACGGCGATCGGCGATGATAGAAATAGGGCCTTTTGGAATAAAAAATCCGGCTAGTTTTATGGCTTCTTCCATAGAGCCACCTCCGTTGTCCATTAGATCTATAACTAATCCTTCGATGTTATCGTTTTGAAGTTTAATGATTTCTGAAGCAACATCTTCAGCACAACTACTGCCATTTTCCTTGTCGAAATTGGAATAAAAGCTAGGTATTTTTATGTAACCAATTTTAATTTTGTCTTCTACAATAAAACTAATTACACTGTTGTCTTTGTCGGTACTCACTTCTTTTTCGAGTGTAACATTGAAGTTTTTAATACCTTTTCTTTTGATGGTCAAGGTTATGATTGTATTGCTGTCCGAAACCATGAGTTCTCCGAGTTGTTCAATTGAAGCACAATTGACATTGAGCACTTCGTTTGCATTGGCAATAGCTACAATTTGATCGCCTTTTTTTAGTTTTCCATTTTTGTAGGCAGGACCATTGGTTTCGATATCCTCTATGATTAATTCATTTTTTTCATTCAAAGCAATGACAAAGCCTAAAGAGAGCCGTTCTTTGGATAATGAGGATAAAAAATTGGTTTTGTTTTTAAAAGTCAAATAGGTGGTATGCGGGTCGAAATACGTACAATAAAGATTGAAAACTTTTTCCGAAATGTTGTTCTTCTTTTGTAAAAGTGTGTTGATTTTACAAATTTCATTTTCAATTGTTTTTTGCTTTAAATCAAGGGCTAAAGAAGTGAAATGCTGTTGTAGCGAATCCATGTTCTTACTTATCGCTACCATTTCATTCAAAATTTCATACTTGATTTTTTTATGCCATGCTTTTTCAATATTGTTTTCGGTTAAATAGATGGGGGCGGGTTTTTTGTGATAGCGCACCGTATCAATTTGGTTGAAATTGAGTGTGTCTTTTTTTATTTTTTCTAAAACCTCCCTGTTCCTTTTTAACCCATTAATGTACCCAATTTCTATGTGATCAATAAAATCACAAGATTTTTTTTGAATTAGATTATCAATTTCTAAACGATATTTTGTAGACAGTTTTTCGTATTCTGTTTTAAAGAATATGTTTCGGGCGGGGTCCAAATCATTGATGATATTATCAAACACAAAAACCGATAAACTATCGTCTATCGGTTTGGGTTGTACGTGTTCTTTTAGCACCAAATTTTGTATTTTGGCTAAGGTTTCGCAATTGGATTCGCTTTTTTGAGCAAAAATATTGCAAGAAATCAAAAGTAAGACCCAGCCTATTTTTTTCATTACCTTGAATTTAAATTTAAGCATTTCCCAATAAAATGCTTTATATTACGCTAGGATTTTCAATGTTTGACTACCAATTTCGTGAAGAAGATCTAGTGCACTTATCAATAGTTTATGCTATATAAAATTCAGCTCGTTTAATTTACTAAAAAAAAGACGTGTCTTGTGTGTTTTGATTGTATTTTTTGGATTTGAAATCCAAGGTTGTTAGGTGCTTATTTTTTGTAAAAAGGTAATTTTACCACTTTTGCAGCTACTTGGTTCTTACGGATTTTGATAAATATATCACTATCTATAGCGCTATGTGAGGTTGTTACATATCCAAGTCCGATTCCTTTGTTTAACGAAGGCGACATCGTACCCGAAGTAACCTTTCCGATAACCTTTCCGTCTTGATCCACAATTTCGTAATCGTGTCTAGGAACGGCGCGTTCTTGCATTTCGAAGGCAATTAATTTTTGGCTTACTCCTTCTTCTTTTTGTTGTTTTAAAGCTTTGGAGTTGGTGAATTCTTTAGTGAATTTTGTAATCCAACCTAATCCTGCTTCCATTGGAGAAGTGGTGTCGTTTATGTCGTTTCCGTATAAACTGAACCCCATTTCTAATCGAAGGGTATCTCTAGCAGCAAGACCAATTGGCTGAATTCCGTAAGGCGCTCCCGCTTCAAATACTTTGTTCCAAATGGTTTCTACCTGATCATTTTTGCAATAAATTTCAAATCCTCCTGATCCCGTATATCCTGTTGCAGAAATAATAACGTCTTCAAAACCTGCAAATTCGTCTACTTTGAAATGATAATAAGCAATGGTGCTTAGGTCTATCTTGGCTAAGGGCTGCATGGCTTCCACAGCTTTTGGACCTTGAATAGCTAGCAAAGCATAGTCATCAGAAAGGTTTTGCATGGTTACATTTTCAGTATTATGTGCCACAATCCAATTCCAATCTTTTTCGATATTAGAAGCATTGACTACTAAGAGGTATTTTTCTTCTTCCAATTTGTAGATAATTAAATCGTCTACAATTCCTCCTTCGTTATTGGGTAAACAAGAATATTGAGCTCTGCCAACCGTAAGTATGGCAGCATCGTTCGAAGTGATTCTTTGTATTAGATCTAAAGCTTTAGGCCCAGATAAAATAAATTCACCCATATGCGACACGTCGAATACACCAACGGCATTTCTAACGGTTTCGTGTTCGGCATTGACTCCAGCATACGTAATAGGCATGTTGTAACCAGCAAAAGGAAGGATTTTAGCACCTAATTGTTCGTGTATGTGTGTTAAAGCAGTATTTTTCATGGATTTTTGTAGTTATAATTTGGAAGGGCTAAAGTATTACTTTTATTCTTGGTTACAAAGGTTTTAAAAGAGTTATTATAGGTTGTTTTATTGAGAAATTCGTAGTAAAAAGA
Organism: Flavobacterium riviphilum; assembly: GCF_055231795.1. Taxonomy (NCBI): domain Bacteria; kingdom Pseudomonadati; phylum Bacteroidota; class Flavobacteriia; order Flavobacteriales; family Flavobacteriaceae; genus Flavobacterium; species Flavobacterium riviphilum. Next base: position 63,957 of record NZ_JBUYSY010000011.1, on the reverse strand, counting down.
CTAATCGTTGAGATTTTGGAATAATCGAATGTAAAATCGGATCATATTATGGTAATTTTTTATATCGATACTTTCGTCAAATCCGTGAACGGTTTCTAAATCGGCATTGGTAAATTGAAGTGGAATGAAACGCAAAATGGTATTACTCGTTAGATTAAAATGTCTGGAGTCGGTTGCTCCAATGACGAGAAGCGGAGCGACTATGGCTTTTGGAAAAATTTCATTGCAACTTTTTTCAATGGCTTTATATCCCAAGGATCTTTTTTTGGCTACAGGAGAGGCGTTTACCGCTTCGCCTTTCAAACTAACTTTTACATTTGGGTTTTTGATTACGCGATTAAGATAAGGTACTATATCTTGTATGGAATCGCCTGGAATTAATCGGAAATTGATTAATGCAGTGGCTTTGTGTGGCAACACATTTTCTGCTTCTCCTGCACTGAAAAGGGTAGTGGCCGATGTGGTTCTAATGAGTGCATTGGTGGTGTTTTTTTTGGATAGTACCTTTTTGATTAATCCACTAAAAAGCCAACTGTTTTTAAAAACAAACTTCTTGGAAAAATCCATAGCTGTAGACAGTTCGTTGAAGGTTCTTTTGGCTAGACCATGATAGTGGGCACGAAAAGGGTGATTCTCAATATTGGCAATGGCTTGACTTAATTGTCCAATAGCGGTGCGTTTTGTAGGCATAGAGGAATGACCACTTTCTTGATCTACGGTTAATTCAGCCGTAGCGTATCCTTTTTCTGCTATGCCAATAAAAGCTATGGGTTTTGTTACTTCTTCTACCAAATCTAGCGCCACACCGGGACCTTCGTCTAATATGAATTCAAAGTTGATTTTGTTTGTCATGAACCATTTTGCAATTTCTTTAGCCCCACTACCATTAGTTTCTTCATCATCACCAAAGACAAAATAGGTTGTTCGCTTGGGTTCAAAATGATTTTTGATGGCATATTCAGCGGCTTCTAAGAGTCCAATTAAGGAGGATTTGTCGTCTAATGTGCCTCTGCCATAAATCTTGCCCTCTTTAATATGTCCGCCAAAAGGAGGGAAATTCCATTTGGCTTTTTCGTGATTTGCAGGCACAACATCTTGATGCGCCATGAAAAGATTGGGTTTTAAGTTAGGATTTTGACCTTCCCATTTCAAACAAATTGCGTTGGATTTGAATGGTATTTCTGTACAAGTGCTGAATACCGAAGGGTAGCTTTGTTTGAGGAAGGCCTTGAATTTTCGAAATTCGTTATTATAAAAGGTTAGAGAATCTTTTTTTGAAACGGTTTCAAATTGAATGGCTTTTACCAAGTGTTGGGTAGTGGAATCGGTTAAAATGATGTTTTCGTAAGTGATTTTCTTTTTCTTTTTTTTCCAACGAATCTGACTACTAGCCGTGAGCGTAAGCAATAATAAGAAAAAACAATACAATAATCGCATGGTATAAAAGTTGGTCTTTGAACCGTTTAAAGAAACGAATTAAAATCCAAATTCCAAAATTCCATCCCGAATCGTTGCGACCATATTCAATTGGAAAGTTAGTGCTAAGGTAAAGGTTGCTGTTTTACCTTTACTGAAAAGGTGTACTTCATGATCTGCTAAGTTCCTAGATAGACACTTAGAATTTTTAAGGCAACAGTTGTTCTTTTTGGTAAAAGCGAGACAATTGACGATGTACTACATAAAACCATAGCGGCGGAACTAATGAGAGTAACATCATTCCAGGGTAACCTGTTGGCATTTGTGGGCTGTGGTCATGATGTTGTAATAGTTGGTATTTTTTGCTTGCTAAATAGTGATGATCCGAATGTCTGGAAAGTTCAAGTAACAATAACCGACCAATTGGGTGGTTGGAATTCCAAGAATGGGCGGGTAGTGTACGTTCGTATTTATCACCCTTCTGAATTCGTTGTAAGCCATAATGTTCAATATAGTTTACTGTCTCAAGGAGAATAATCCCCATGAAAGCACCACCAATGAAAAAGAGGGTCGTTTTCCAATCATACATAGTGTAAATAAGCACAATAAGTGCTAATTGACTCCCTTGAAAAACCAACATTTGGTTTTTGCTACTCCAAACAAGTTTTGGGTCGTGGTTGAGTCTTTTGGCTTCCAATTCCCACGCCGATTGCCAACCTTTAAAAATAGATCGTATATAGAAAGCGTATACGGTTTCGCCTTTTCTGCTACTGGCGGGATCAATAGGAGTGGCTACATTTTTATGATGTCCTCTGTTGTGTTCGATATAAAAATGTAGGTATAATGAGGTCAATAACAGCATTTGGCTCATGGCTTTTTCGTAAGCTTTGGAACGGTGTCCAAGTTCATGCGCTGCATTAATCCCGAGTACACCGCAAGCGATACCGTAGGCGGTTGTCCATCCTATTTTTATGATAAGGGTTTGATCAGTGGAACTGATTTGATGTAGAAAATAGCCTAATATGAGGTATTGCATGGGGACCAGTCCGTAGATGATCCAATCGTATAGAGGGTTGGTTCGTGCTTTTGCTTCTTCTTCCGGGTTTAAGTTGGTGTTGTCTTCTTTGGTAAAAAAGTCAACAAAAGGTACTAGTCCAAAAACAAAAAACAAGGCAAAATAGGACCAATAATTAGTGCTGTTCAAAGACACCAGCACCACAAAGGGAGTAATGTATACAGAGAAGTATTTCATGATGATTTTGATGATCGAGCGTGAATCAAATTAAAGAATAAATATAAAAATAAAAATCGAATTGTTGCTAGTTCTGTTAGTGCTCCTTTCTTTTTAAGATACCTCAAGCGCAATCGATAGCGTTTCCTCCATCAAAAAGAAGGATTGTCGTATAAAAATTACACAAAAAACCTTAAAATAAACTGTTACACAATATTTAGTTTCCCTATTTTTGTCGCACAAAATATAAAATAACACACTATGAGTTCATTTGATGTAGTCATTATAGGTTCTGGTCCTGGTGGATATGTATCGGCCATTCGTTGTGCACAATTGGGGTTCAAAACTGCTATAATTGAGAAATATACCACCCTGGGTGGTACCTGTTTAAATGTTGGGTGTATCCCTTCTAAAGCCTTGTTGGCTTCGTCACATCATTACGATGAGATTAAGCACTTTGCCGATCACGGTATTACCCTTTCTGGCGAAGTTACTGTGAATTTAGAAAAAATGATTGCTCGCAAACAAGCGGTTGTAGATCAAACTTCGGGTGGTGTTCAATTTTTGATGGATAAAAATAACATCACGGTTTTCAATGGTATGGGATCGTTTGTAGATGCCACACACGTTGCCGTAACTAAAGCTGACGGTACGGTAGAAACCCTTGAAGCTAAACATATTATTATTGCTACGGGTTCCAAACCAGCATCATTACCTTTTATTTCAATCGATAAAGAACGAATTATTACTTCGACCGAAGCATTAAAATTAAAAGAAGTACCCAAACATTTGGTGATTATTGGAGGAGGAGTAATTGGAATTGAACTTGGGCAAGTGTATTTACGTTTAGGCGCTCAAGTTTCGGTTGTGGAATTTATGGACCGAATTATTCCGGGTATGGACGGTGCTTTGTCTAAAGAATTGACCAAAGTATTGAAAAAACAAGGGATGAAATTTTATACATCTCACAAAGTACAGTCTGTAGAGAGAAATGGAGAGGTTGTAGTTGTAAAGGCTGAAAACGCAAAAGGAGAGATTGTTTCTTTGGAAGGGGATTACACTTTAGTTGCGGTAGGACGTCGTCCATATACGGATGGATTACAAGCTGAAAATGCAGGTGTGAAAATTAACGAAAGAGGTCAGGTTGAAGTTAACGACCATTTACAAACTTCAGTGTCTCATATTTATGCTATAGGCGATGTAGTTCGAGGCGCTATGTTGGCTCATAAAGCTGAAGAAGAAGGAACTATGGTAGCAGAATTCATTGCTGGACAAAAACCACATATTGATTATAATTTGATTCCAGGAGTTGTATATACTTGGCCTGAAGTTGCCGCTGTTGGACAAACAGAAGAACAGTTGAAAGCGTCTGGAGTATTGTACAAATCGGGATCATTTCCTTTTAAAGCATTAGGAAGAGCTCGCGCAAGTGCTGATTTGGATGGCTTTGTTAAGATTCTTGCCGATGCCAAAACAGATGAAGTATTAGGGGTGCATATGATAGGCGCTCGAACAGCTGATTTGATCGCTGAAGCGGTAACCGCTATGGAGTTCAAAGCATCGGCTGAAGATATATCTAGAATGTCTCATGCGCATCCCACCTTTGCAGAGGCTATCAAGGAAGCAGCCTTGGCAGCTACTGAGAACAGAGCCTTGCACGTGTAAATCTAACTTGCTATATCAAAAAAAACTCCTTATCTATGATGAGGAGTTTTTTTTATCTCAAGGTGTGAATACACTTTTGTAATTGTCCCAATAGCGATAGATTAAAAATATATTCCCCATAAATAGTACCACCGCAATAGGGATACCACTGGGTTCCAAAAAGAAATGGATACACAAAATATTAATGGTTATTGGCAGAATTAGGATATTGGCCAAACTAACAAAACGATTGCTCACAAATGCAATTCCACAAAGTAGCTCAATTCCTTTGGCAAGAGGCATGATATAAGTTGCGGCTACCAATCCTACATTAAAAGCTTTAAAATTACCATTAGTTTCAGGCTCAGGCATTAAACTAAAGAAATAGCCTAGCGAGGCAAATAAAAGTAATAAACCTATCAAAATCCGAATAATTGTTGTTGCTATATTCATAAATTCACTTTTTAAAGATTAATCCAATTGCTAAAGCAAATAAACATTAATGATTTGAAAATATGTGGCTGATAGTGTTTTATATGGAATGTTTAAATGCTACACAAAAATACGTAATAAATTGATAATAAGTTTTTTGCGTGCTTGTTTTGTGTAGGGTACATATTTCCAAATAAGCCTTAAAAATCGTCACATGAATTAGTTTTTCTTTGCATTTAGGTGTGAACTCTTTTTTTATCGTAATTTTGAGGCATATAAATACGATATTTTTGAGAGTTTCGAAATTTTATACTATTAGCGATTCGGTTCTTTTTAAAGAACAACTGTTGCATTGGGCACAGCAATTCAGAGAAGTGGTGTTTTTGGATAGCAACGATTATCCTCAAACGCATACTAGTTTTGATTGCGTGTTGGCTGTAGACGCATTTACAGCTATACAAACTGATTATCATCAGGCTTTTGAGGACTTACAACAATACCAACAAACTACCAAAGATTGGCTGTTTGGTTATTTGTCATATGATTTAAAAAATGATACAGGGCGCTTGGAATCTAGTAATTTTGATGGATTACATTTTCCAGATTTGTTTTTTTTTCAACCCAAAAAACTCTTTTTTATTTCCAAGGAACAGGTAGAAGTTTCTTATCTGACTTTTTGTGATGATGAACTCGAGGATGATTTTCAAGCTATTTTAAATACCCCAATTCCAAATGCTTTTCAAGACTCTTTGGAGAGTAATAGTTCAGCTTTGGACATTCAAGCTCGTATTTCTAAGGCGGAGTACCAAGATAAAGTAGCGTTGATGCTTTCGCATATACATCGTGGCGATATCTACGAAGCTAATTTTTGTATGGAATTTTATGCTACACCTGCAACAGTAGATCCTTTGGCTGTTTTTCAAAAATTGGACGCACTTTCCGAACCCCCATTTGCCGTATTTTTCAAAAACCATCATCATTTTCTGATGTCGGCTTCCCCTGAGCGGTACTTGCGTAAAGAAGGGGATAAAATTATTTCGCAACCCATCAAAGGGACAAGCAAGCGGTTTTCTGATCCTAATTTGGACTTACAGTCGCAACAAGAATTGGCTCAAAGTGCCAAAGAACGCAGCGAGAACATCATGATTGTAGATTTGGTTCGCAATGATTTGTCACATACCGCGATAAAAGGGTCGGTACACGTAGAAGAGTTATGTGGTATTTACACCTTTAAGCAAGTACATCAAATGATTTCCACTGTGGTTTCGCAGGTAGCACCTACCACTTCTCCAGTAGCTGTGCTTCAGACTACGTTTCCAATGGGGAGTATGACAGGAGCACCCAAGATTTCGGCTATGCAAATTATTGAAAATCTTGAAGCAACAAAACGGGGGGTGTATAGTGGAGCTGTAGGTTATTTTTCACCTACAGGTGATTTTGATTTTAATGTGGTGATTCGAAGTATTTTATACAATCAAAAAAATCAATACGTCTCTTTTTCCGTAGGCAGTGCAATTACTGCGCTTTCTGAGCCAGAAAAAGAATATGAAGAGTGTATGCTCAAGGCGGCTGCTATGCGTATCGTATTGTCCTAGAACTAGAAAGTTTTTAATTTTAAAAAATAGCCTAACAATACCGACTTCAATATATAAAATCCTATTTTTGACTCATGCTAGAGCAATTAAGTAAACATCTCGACATCACTTTTCCCTTTCTGGCACAGAAAAGACTTTTTTTGGCCGTGAGTGGAGGAGTGGATAGTATGGTTTTAGCGCATCTTTTTCAGCAACTTCCCTTTGACATAGCTATTGGACACTGTAATTTTCAATTGCGTGGCATAGATAGTTTCGAGGATCAGCATTTTGTTCAAAACTATGCCCATCAACAGGGTATTCCTTTTTATTATACCCAATTTGACACGCAAGCTTTTGCGGAGGATTACAAATTATCCATACAAGTTGCAGCAAGAGAATTGCGTTATCATTGGTTTTTAGAACAAATCGATTTGCATCACTACGATTATGTGTTAACCGCTCATCACGCGGATGATAATTTAGAAACTTTTATTATCAATCTTTCCCGAGGGACAGGAATAGAAGGGTTGGTAGGAATTCCAGATCAAAACGAACACGTCATTCGTCCTTTATTGATTTTTTCTAGAGCCGAAATTGAAGCCTATGCACAAACCCATCAATTGGTTTGGAGAGAGGATCGTAGCAATGCTTCTGATAAATATTTAAGAAATAATATCCGACATCATCTAGTGCCCTTGCTTAAATCGTTACATCCGAATTTTTTAGGATCCTTTGCCAAAACGCAACAGTATTTGCAAGATGCGAAAACCTTGGTAGATGATGCTGCCGTAATGGTATACCAGCAAGTAGCTCGCGAAGAAGACGAAGCCATTTATTTCGACTTAACACAATTGATGCGTTTGCCCAATTATACTGCTTATTTGTATCAATGGTTGAAGGATTTCGGATTTACGGCTTGGAAAGATATTTATGATTTAGTAGACAGTGCGTCTGGGAAACAAATACTAGCCAAAGATTTCCGACTGTTGAAAGATCGTAATCATTTGATTTTATCTCCCACGACCCCAAGTGTCTCTGAAACGTATGCTATAGATCGTGAAATAAGTGAAGTTAAGATTCCCTTAAAACTACGTTTTACTATTGTTGAAAGTATCTGTCAATCGGATGCAAACACTATATTTGTCGATGCAAGCAAATTATCATATCCCTTGCAGCTGAGAAAATGGAAAGAAGGCGATTCTTTTTTTCCTTTTGGGATGCAAGGCCAACGAAAAAAAGTAAGCAAGTTTTTTAAAGACGAAAAGATGTCGTTACTAGAAAAAGAAAATACTTGGCTGCTTTGTTCTGAAGATCAGATTATTTGGATTATAGGCAAACGTGCCGATGAACGATTTAAAATAGAAACCACAACCCCCACCATATTAAAAATAGAATTTACTGCATGAAAAAGTTTGTATTACTAGCCCTATCTCTTTTCTACTTAGGCAATCTTTATAGCCAAATATTGAATCCGGTACAATGGACCGCAAAAATTGAACAAAAGTCATCCACCAATTACCTCATTACTTTTGATGCTGTGATTGAAAACGAATGGCATGTTTATTCGCAGTATACCCCCGATGGCGGTCCGCTTCCTTTGGAAATTATCTTCAATAATCAGGCTGGTAATTATCAATTGGTAGGCAAGGCCAAAGAAGGAAAGACTCGTACAGCTTTTAATGATGTTTTTGGAGTTAACGAAACCTTTTTTGAGAAAAAAGGACAGATAACCCAAGAAATAACAATACTTAACAAAGGTTTGAAATCCATAGTGGTTGCGATCAACTATCAGGCTTGTAAAGAAGTATGCTTGAACTTAGAGAAAAAGTTTACTATTGCTATACCTCAAAGTTCTTCAGATGCAAAAGGTTTAGAGTCTAAAGAAAATAAGAGTGTTTCGGATACTACTTCAACTTTTACTTTAACTAAAGATACCGCGTCTGTGGCATCAAAAGTAGCTATAGACGAAACAAAAGTTGATGCGCCAAACACAGCTGCAACTGCATCTAATACTTCAGCTTCACACAGCTTATGGGCTATCTTTTTTATTGCATTTATCTCTGGATTTGCGGCCCTATTGACTCCTTGTGTTTTTCCTATGATTCCGATGACGGTAAGTTTTTTCACCAAACAATCTAAAAATAGAGCAGCAGGTATTCGAAATGCGATTATTTATGGTATTTCAATAATAGTAATCTATGTTGTTTTGGGCTTACTAGTAACCTGGATTTTTGGTGCTGATGCACTCAATGCCATTTCTACCAATGTTTGGTTTAATTTGGTGTTCTTTGTCTTGTTGATCGTATTTGCAACTTCATTTTTAGGCGCTTTCGAGATTATGTTGCCTAATTCTTGGGCTAACAAAGTAGATAGTCAAGCGGATAGAGGAGGAATTGTTGGAATTTTATTTATGGCTTTGGCATTGGCTATAGTTTCTTTTTCCTGTACGGGACCTATAGTTGGTACTTTGTTGGTGGAAGCTGCTTCTAAAGGTGGTATTGCTCCAATTGTGGGTATGTTGGGCTTCTCCTTGGCTTTGGCTATGCCTTTCATGTTGTTTGCTATGTTCCCAGGTTGGTTGAATTCGTTGCCAAAATCAGGAGGCTGGTTGAATACTGTAAAAGTGGTATTGGGCTTTTTAGAATTGGCTTTGGCTTTTAAATTTTTATCCAATGCCGACTTGGTTTTACAACTGCATTTGTTGGAACGTGAAGTATTTATTGCAATTTGGATTGCTATTTTTGGCGCATTATCCTTGTATTTGTTTGGTAAGATTACCTTGCCTCATGATAGTCCAACTTCTTCAATATCTGTAGGAAGATTGTATATGGGATTGTTAACTTTGATTTTTACTGTATATTTAATTCCTGGTCTTTGGGGAGCTCCCTTGAAACTCATTAGTGCATTTCCACCACCTATGGAATATAGCGAAAGTCCACATGGCGTTGGAGGATCGTTGCCAACAGCCACAGTATCAGCATTGCCTCAGGGTGCTAAAAGGGGCCCACATGGTATTACAGTTTTTGATGATTACGATATAGGGTTGGCTTATGCCAAAACCGTAAATAAACCTATTATGCTCGATTTTACTGGTTTTGCTTGTGTAAATTGCCGCAAAATGGAAAACAACGTTTGGTCTGATTCAGAAGTGTTGTCTATCTTAAAAGATGAAGTCGTGGTGATTTCTTTGTATGTTGATGATAAAAGAGCTTTGCCTGAAAGTGAACAATTTGTATCAAAGACTACGGGTGAAACCATTGAAACCATAGGGGATAAATGGACCGATTTTATGATTTCAAAATACAAGACCAATACGCAGCCGTTGTATGTATTGATTGATTTGGAAGGGAACAGTTTAAACCCAAAACAGCCTACGATAAGTTATGTGGGAATTCCAGAATACGCTGCCTGGTTACGTGCCGGTATTGCTAAATTTTAGTTTTTATATCAACTATAGAGCCTAAATTTAAGAATTATACTATAACCCATCTTTTTCAAGATGGGTTTTTATATTTTTACACTAAACTAATTCAAAATCTAAGATTCATGAAAAAATTGTTTCAGTTGGGATTATTTTTTCTTGCTCTGACAGTTGTTGCGCAAGACAAGACCCAAAACTATGTTACAGAAAATTACACCAAAAAAGAAGTGCATATCAAAATGCGCGATGGTTTGGAATTGTTTACAGCAATTTACTCCCCAAAAGACACCTCCAAAAAATACCCAATAATCATGCTGCGAACGCCTTATGATTGTTCTCCCTATGGCGAAGATCAGTTTGATCGCAATATTGGACCTAATGAAATCATGATGAAGGAAGGGTATATTGTAGTGTACCAAGATGTGAGAGGGCGTTATATGAGTGATGGATTGTATGATAACATGCGTCCATTTTTACCCAATAAACAAAAGAAAACAGACATAGATGAGGCTTCAGATACCTATGACACGATTGATTGGTTGGTCAAAAATGTACCTAACAACAACGGTAATGTAGGTACTTGGGGAATATCTTATCCCGGTTTTTATGCTTCTTATTCTTTGTTGAGTCAGCATCCGGCTTTAAAAGCGGTTTCTCCTCAAGCCTGCATAGCTGATTTCTTTTTTGATGATTTTCATCATAATGGCGCCTATTTGTTGAGTTATTGGAAAGTTACGCCACTTTTTGGGCCACAAAAAAAACAACGTACTACTGAACCTTGGTTTAAATTTCCGAATGTAGGGACCAATGATGATTATGATTTTTTCTTAAAAACAGGGCCGCTGTCTAAATTGGATACATTTTATGATGCAACCGATGAATTTTGGCAGCAGTTGAAAACGCATGTGAATTATGATGCCTTTTGGCAAAAACGTGGTTTGTTACAACACTTAAAAAATATCAAACCTGCCGTAATGGTGGTTGGTGGCTGGTTTGATGCCGAAGATTTATATGGTCCTTTAAATACCTATGCCACTATCGAGAAGAACAGCAAAAACTATAATACCCTTGTAATGGGGCCGTGGAGTCATGGCGATTGGGCCAGAAATTCGGCCAAACAAGTAGTTGGTAATATTGCTTTTGGCGACAGTATTTCGGCTTTTTATCAGAAAAATATCGAGGCGAATTTCTTCCGTCATTTTTTGAAAAACAATGGAAAAGGGGATAGTAAATTACCCGAAGCGTATGTGTTTGATACTGGAAACAAAGAATGGAAGACATTTGATACATGGCCACCAAGGCAGACCGAAAAAAGACGTTATTATTTACAATCCCAACAAAAATTATCTCAAAATGCGCTTAACACTATTTCCTCTGAGTCCTTTGTGAGTGATCCCAAAAAACCAGTGCCTTACAGTGAAGATATTAAGCAGCAAGGTTTAACACCAAGAAAATACATGACCGACGATCAGCGTTTTGCGGCCAGAAGACCTGATGTTTTGGTGTTTGAATCGGATGTGTTGTCTCAAGATATGACTTTGGCTGGTGAAATACTAGCTCGCTTACAAGTGGCGACTACTGGAACTGATGCGGATTGGATTGTTAAAGTAATCGATGTTTTTCCAGCAGACGAGCCGGAGACCAAGATGGCCTCCTCGCATTTGAAAATGAGTAATTATCACATGATGGTGCGTAGTGAAGTGATGCGCGGGCGATTTAGAAATGATTTTGTACAACCAGAACCATTTACTCCTAATGAAAAAACGGCGGTCAATTTTAAATTGCAAGATGTTTTTCATACTTTTAAAAAAGGACATAAGATTCAAATTCAAGTACAAAGTACCTGTTTTCCTTTAATTGATTTGAACCCACAGACCTTTGTGCCTAATATTTTCTATGCCCAACCCGAAGATTTTACCACACAAACTCATAAGGTTTTTTCAGATTCGGTTATAGAGTTTACAGTGTTGAAGTAATGAGAGAGTAAAATTCCTAAGTCATTAGTAGTGTCTTTATAAGATACGAACACTCTCAGTAATTTAGTGTCTTATGGAATGAATAACTATTTACTTTTTAACTTAACTAATGTTTTCAATAGTTAACAAAAAAACTCGAGCGGAATGGCTCGAGTTTTTTGTTGATTTCTAGTGGTTAGCTAGAAGTTTGCTTGCAAGAATATACATCAAAGGTTAAATTTAATCCTCCTCTTGCTTGCTTTTGGTTGGTTAGTTAATTATTTGGTTTTGGTTTGTTAGTTTTGAAGTGAAAATTCATATTCTCCGTGTTGAGAAATGTCAAGTCCTAATTCTTCTCTTTCTTCTGTCACACGTAAAGGTGTAATTTTGTTGATGATAAAAAATAGCGCATAGGATGCTGCAAAAGCAAATACAGATACGATTACCATTGCTTTCAATTGTGTTAAAAATAAGGTAGCATCTCCGAAAATCAATCCTTCGTTATCTCCAACAATTGAATTTACTGACTTAGAAGCAAAAACACCTGTTAATAACATACCTGTCATACCGCCAACTCCATGACATGCAAATACATCCAAAGCATCGTCGATTTTTCCTTTAGGGAATTTGCTACAAACTACATTACTTACTACACTAGAGATGATTCCGATAGCAATGGCGTGAGAAATGCTTACAAAACCTGCAGCAGGAGTGATAGCTACTAAACCGACAACAGCTCCGATACATGCACCCATAGCTGATAATTTGTGTCCTTGAATTTTATCGAAGAAAACCCAAGTCATAGCAGCAGCTGCAGCAGCTACAGTAGTAGTACCTAAGGCTTGTGCGGCCAAACCACTAGCTCCAACAGCAGATCCTGCATTAAATCCGAACCATCCGAACCATAATAAACCAGTTCCTAATAATACATAGGTAATGCGAGCAGGGTTTACTTTTTGTACTTTTCTTTTTCCTAAAAAGATAGCACCGGCTAATGCAGCCCAACCAGCACTCATGTGTACTACGGTACCACCAGCAAAATCCAATACTCCCCATCCGAAGAATAGGCCGTCAGGGTGCCATGTCATATGACATAGAGGGGCATATATTGCAATAATAAATAATACCATGAATAATAAATAAGCCCAAAAACGAACACGCTCAGCAAAAGCACCAGTAATTAAGGCAGGGGTAATGATGGCAAATTTAGCTTGAAAAAAGGCAAATAAAATAAAGGGAATGGTTGGTGCTAATTCCCAAGCGCTAGTGTAATTTACACCTTCGAACATGAAATTAGCTGTAGGATCTCCTATGATACCTCCTATACTAGGACCAAAGCACAATCCGAAGCCTACTACGACCCATAAAACCGTAACAATCACCATAGCCATAAAACTTTGAAGCATTGTACTGATTACATTTTTTTTACCTACCATACCTCCATAAAAGAAACCTAAACCAGGAGTCATAAGTAAAACCAAAGCTGAAGCTACAATCATCCATGCTGTATCTCCAGTATCCAATTTTAAGGCTACTACGTGAGCACCAAGTTTGGCGGTTTCTGCTTGAAATGCCATTGAAAAAATTGATAATCCCAAAATTGTGACAAGAATCACACTTAAAACAATCTTACGCATAATTTATTAGTTTATGTTAATTACGAGGGTAAAAATATAAAATCATTTTTAACCCCTATAAAAAATATTAATTAAAACTTAATTTTTGTTATTTTCTGAATTTGACCCCCTAAAAAATAGGGTATTGTTTAAAAATGATTTATTTTTTAATATTTTAAAAATAGAGTAGTTGGATTTTTGAGGGGAGGTTAGGGTTTAGGGGTTAAAGTTTAAGGTTTAAAGTTTAAGGTTTAATTTTGAGGTATAAGGTGTGGTACAATTTAACCCAGATTCCGCATTAGAAATCTACTCTAACTATATTACTTCACCACAATTATATTTTTCGGTAGAGTTCAAGATACGCTTCGCTCAGTTCTCCCATTTTTAAATTCAAAATACAGAAGTATTAGCTCATTGGTTTATATTTTTCATAGGTATTCGCTGAACGTTATTTTCATCTTAAAAAATAGTCCGTGAGCACTTGCTTTTACTGTATAATTCAGTTTCGCTACGAAGTCTAATGTGGATTCTGGGTTTAAAAAAAAAAAGGAGCGGCCTTTGGGGTAACGCTCCTTTTCATTATTGGACTTGAATGGTTCAACTGAGTACGTGTTTGCTCAATATTTGATAGACTTCATTAATACTGTTACTCCCTTTTCCAAATTGTTTGGTAATGGGGTCAGTTTCGTTTTGTAACCAAATTTTAAGATCAGCATCTAAATCCAAAATACCGGCACTTTCCTTGGAAAATTTTTTAATCGTACGATACGGAATCGACAAATAATCGGTTTTGGAACCTACTAGTTGTTTTTCTACTAGAATAAGACGTTTGTTGGTAAATACGAAACTGTCTTTTATCAATTTGAATGCTTTTTCGATGGTTTCGCCCTCTATTAATAAGGGTTCAAACTCTTTCTCTATTTGTGCTGTGCTGACTTCAGAGGCATTGCCTAAGATAGCATTGAATAATCCCATAGCTTTTTAGTTTTGTTGGTATTTGTATTTATACTTATCACTTAATCGCGTTTGATGTGTTTCTAAGTTGATCTTTCTTCCTTGAATAAAGGCTACCGTAAGTTGGTTAGTTCGCATGTCTAAAGCATCGCCTTCTGAAAGGAAAAGAGTCGCATCTTTACCTACAGCGATTGATCCACATTGCGCCTCAATTCCTAATAATTTAGCTGTGTTTAGGGTAATAAGTTGTAAAGCTTTTTCTTTATCCAAACCATAAGCTACACAAGTACCTGCTAAAAAAGGCAAGTTTCTACTACTCATACGTTCTTTACTTCCGCTGTTTTCCAAACCAACTACAATTCCTAAATCGGTTAAAATCTTTGCCATTTTATAAGGAAGATTTACGTCTTGATCTTCGTTTATGGGCATGTCATGCACTCTACGCAAGAACACGCCAATTTTGTGTTGCTGCAAAAGTGGAGCGACTTTGTAGGCCTCAAATCCTCCTACCACTACGATTTTTTGGATACCATAATCTAATGCCAATTGAATGCCATCAGTGATTTGTTTTTCTTCATTGGCGTGAATGAACAGGGTTTGAGTCCCCTCAAACAATCCTTTGGTGGCTTCGGCAATTAAGTTACGCGTAGGAGAGGAACCAGCCATATACGTTTTTGCATTTTGGAAATAAGCTCTCAATTCTTCCAATTCTTTTTGATACTCTTTATTGGGTTCAATTCCTCCGGGTTCGGCCCACCATCCTGAGCGTTTGAAGGTTTGAGGTAAGGAAATATGTACGCCATCATTTTCTTTGATTACGGCATCTTGCCAATGCCAAGCGTCCAATTGTACTATAGAGGAAGTACCAGCAACACGTCCACCTCTTGGAGTAATTTGGGCCATTAAAATCCCGTTGGGGCGTACCGTTTCAATAACTTTCGAATCGGCTGTGTAGGCAATAAGACTGCGTACATTGGGATTAAAATTTCCAATTTCTTCTTCGTCATCGGAAGATTTCACGGCGTCAATTTCGACTAAACCTAAAGTAGCATTAGGCATGATGAACCCAGGATAAAGGTGTTGTCCCTTGGCATCCCAATGTGTTTCATAAGAGGAAAGTTCGTTTTGTGCTTGACTAGTGGTGCTCACTAAAGTAATCTTTCCAGCTTTGAATCCCACCGCTCCATTTTCAATGACTTCACCGTTGCCTAGATGGGCGGTTGCATTTAGAATTAGTATTGATTTCTCTTGAGCAGGGGCAGGAATATATTGGGCTACACTTAGCGAAGACCAACACAATAGGGCGCCTATAATGATTGTTTTAAAGTTCATTTCTTAGTATGTTTTGAATGTTATTAAGCAATTATCCGATTACAATTCTTCCATTGTATCGCATTCGTACTCTTTTTTGATGGTTTTTTTCGGTTCTTGTGTACTCATTCCTTTGTTTTTTTCTTGAAGCAATTGTCCAATGAGTGTTGCACGTTCTTTAGCATTCTCCAGCTTTTTAGCTTCATCAATTTGGCTGTCAAAATACACTACCCCTTCAATAAGTGTTTTTTCTACTTTAGCATAAATAGACAAAGGATTGTCGCTCCACAAAACCACATCGGCATCTTTGCCTACTTTGATACTACCCACTTTATCGTCTATATGTAAAAGTTTTGCAGGATTTAAGGTTACAAATTTCCATGCCTCTTCTTCAGAAACTTTACCATATTTCACCGCTTTGGCTGCTTCTTGATTAAGTCTTCTTGACATTTCGGCATCGTCTGAATTGTAAGCTACCACCAATCCGTGATTGTGCATGATCGCACCATTTTGTGGAATTGCATCGTTGACTTCAAATTTGTAAGCCCACCAATCCGAAAATGTTGAGGCTCCAACACCATGCGCTTTCATTTTATCGGCCACTTTGTAGCCCTCTAAGATGTGCGTAAACGTATTTACTTTGAAGCCCATTTTATCTGCCACATTCATGAGCATTAATATTTCGGATTGTACATAGGAGTGACAACTGATAAAACGTTGGTTGTTTAATATTTCAGCCAAGGTTTGCAATTCTAAATCCACTCTGGGCTCTTTTCCTTTTTTGCCTTTGGTATTAAAATTTTTCCAAGCTAAGTCGTATTCTTTGGCTTTTTGAAAATAATCGGTAAATACTTGTTCAACGCCCATACGAGTTTGTGGAAAACGAATAGGATTGGTATTGCCCCAATTGGATTGTTTCACGTTTTCCCCTAAGGCAAATTTGATGAATTTAGGTTGATCTTTATAGAGTAATTCTTCTGGTGCTGCACCCCATTTCCATTTTACAATAGCGGAACGACCTCCAATTGGATTGGCTGAACCGTGTAACAATTGAGAAGTAGTTACCCCACCAGCAACTTGACGGTAGATATTGATGTCTTCGGAATTCACTACATCTTCTATGGTTACTTCGGCACTCGAGTTGTGTCCGCCCTCATTAACCCCATTTGAAATGGCAATATGCGAATGTTCATCAACTATACCACTTGTTAAATGTTTACCGGTTGCGTCAATCAACATAGCTCCAGAGGCGCTAAGATTGGTGCCAATTCGAGTAATTTTCCCTTTTTGAATCAGTACATCGCTTTGTTTTAGAATCCCTTCTTTTTCGTTGGTCCAAATGGTCGCATTTTTAAAAAGAAGGTCTTGTGCTTTTGGGAGTTGTGTGTTTCCGTATGCTATGTTAGGGTATGTAACCGGTTGCACAACAAAAGGTTTTGCTGCAGTAGTAGTGTCTTTTACTATTTTGAAAGCATTGATTTTTTTGGCCGACCAAATGCTTTCATTTCCATTTTCATCTATGGCCTTGCCAGAGAGATGCGACGGGTCATTTACTAAACCGTTCACACGCGTATAAGTAGGTGTTTTGGATGCTTCATTTTTAAGTAAAAGATTCATCCATTGGTTGGCGTAGGTAAGTGTAGCGGGGATTTTTTTAATCTCTTTATTGGTTACCGTTACTTTAGGTTTGGCCAATTCGCCTTCAATATTCATTTTGTAGCTTTGTTGATTCACGGATAACTCATATTCGCCACGGATATCTTTTATGTTTGCTTCATTGACAACATATTTATTGCCTTGTACCCAGTTTTCAAAAAGCGTCGTTTTTTCGTCAAATATATCTCCGGATGTCACAATAAAATTGGCATAACTTCCGCTTTTTAAAGATCCAATTTCGTTGCTTTTGCCTAATAATTGTGCAGGTATAGTTGTTAGTGCTTCTAAGGCTTTGGTTTTGTCAAATCCAAATTGAATGGCACGTATTACATTGGTTTTAAAATCTTCAATTTTCTTTAATTTATCGGTAGTTAGTGCAAATGTGATGCCGTTATCAGCCAACACTTTTAGATTGGATGGTGCTTGATTCCAAAAACGTAAATCCGATAATTCCATTTGATTGGCATTGAAAGGGTTGGATACATCGTACGCTTCTGGAAAATTAACCGGTATAATAAAGGAAGCGTTGGTCTTTTTGATTTCATTAATACGTTCAAATTCGTTTCCAGCCCCTTTAAGCACATAATTAAGACCAAATTCTTTGGCAATTTTTGCTGCTCTTAAACTGTTTAATTTGTCTTCGGAGGCAAAAATTTGCATCAATTTTTCATTTGCGATCAAAGCTTCTAAGGATAGGTCTTTGTTGCTAGCATTCCCGTTTCTGTACCAAGCAAGGTCATGATACATTTGGCGTAACAAAGCCATCATTCCCATTAATGAAGAAGGATAGGCTTGATTGGTGGTTACACTTCTGGTAAATGCAAAATGATTAGTAATCGTATTGCTTAATATACGGTTGGTTTTATCGGTATTGTCTAGGGCAATCAATGCTCCAGTCCCTCGGGCAATTCCATCAGGTATGTGTGTGCCTACTACACCAAAGCCTGCTTTTAAAAATTCTTCGGCTTTAGCTTCATCATAAGCAAAAGTTTCATAAGCATTGATTTCAGATCGGATGTTCTCGTTCCAATAGTATCCTGTACGTTTGGTGTCGTACAAAGAGCCTCTGCCTTCATTTGGCGCTTTTTTAGGTTTTTCACTACCAAAGGAAGTGTAAAGATCAATGAAAGAAGGATAAATGGATTTGCCTTCGGACTCAATAATTAAAGTGTTTTTTGGAATTGTAACCGATGATCCTACCGCTACCACTTTGCCATTGTGAATCAATAAAGTGCCGTTTTCTATAATCTCTTTTGGAGAAACATAAATTTTGGCGTGAGTAAAAGCAGTGTAGTAATCGTTTTTATTGCTGATACTTTCATTATTCGGAAAGTACTCTTGTGCCTTAGCAATAGAGGCAAATGCACCTATTAGGAGCAGTAACATGATTTTTTTCATAAATGTTTGGGTTAGTTTTTTCAAAAATATAGTTTTTTGTAGCATCTTTACTATTTTATTTAAAATTTGATTCACTATTGTCATCCTTTCATTTTTTATTACTTATGACACGCTTTTTACTTTTTATAGTAGCATTTTTTTCACTTTCTTATAGTTTTGCACAGGAACAAGACATACAAGCTACCGTTCAGTCTTTTTTCAAGGGTTTTCATGAACGTGATACGATAGCTATTCAACAAGTTTGTGTTGATTCTTTGTCTATACAGTCGGTATCGGAAAGTTCCAAAGGCACCTTTTTAAAGAAAGAAACCTTCTCCAAATTTTTACAATCGATTGCTTCGATTTCAAAAAGCACCTTATTCGAAGAGCGAATTCTATCGCATGCTATAAAGGTTGATGGCGCTATGGCTATCGATTGGACGCCTTATGAATTTTATGTCAATGGGAAAAAAAGCCATTCGGGCGTCAATGTTTTTACGTTGTTCAAAGACAATGGACAATGGAAGATTGTAGCGATTATTGATACAAGAAGAAAGTAAAAACGAAACAAAATTTCCAATTCCCATTTCGAAAATCCAACAGATACCTAGTTTTATGAGAAAAATAATTACTCTCCTTTTATTGTGTGTTGTTTTTTCTTCTCTTGCACAAGAACAATTGACGGCTCCTTTTCAATTTTCGGGCTATTTAGAGATGTATTATACTTATGATTTTGGGCAACCTTCGACTCATTTGCGCCCTGATTTTGTATACAGTCACAACAGACACAACGAAATCAATTTGAACTTAGGTATGGCCAAAATGAGTTATGCCAAAGGCCCCGTAAGAGCCAATTTTGGGCTGATGGCTGGCACATATACGCAATACAATTTGGCTGCTGAGCCTGCTGTGTTGCAACCTCTTTATGAAGCAAATGTAGGCGTAAAGCTTTCTGATCAACACGATCTTTGGTTGGATGTAGGAGTAATGCCTTCGCATATTGGATTTGAAAGTGCTATTGGGAAGGACTGCCCAACACTTACTCGTAGTATCTTGGCGGATAATTCGCCTTATTTTGAAACAGGTGTCAAAGTGAGTTATACATCGCCTTCTGGACAGTGGTATTGGTCAGGTATGTACTTGAATGGGTGGCAACGCATACAGAAAATTGAAGGCAATCAAACGCCTGCTTTTGGAACTCAAATTCTGTACAAACCCATGAAAAATATCGTTTTAAATTGGAGTACCTATGTTGGTAATGAACAACCCAATGGCATTGAAAAATGGCGTTATTTTAGCAATCTTTATGGTCAATTTATTTTTTCCGATCAGGTGAATTTGACTGCTGGTTTTGATATTGGCACCCAACAATCGCTTCTTCGTTCAAAAGGTTTTGATACTTGGTTTTCTCCGGTTCTAATTTTACAATACCAACCCGTGAAAAAAATCAAAATGGCAGCTAGAGGGGAGTACTATGAAGATGCTAAAGGTGTCATTATCACTAGTAACACTCCCAATGGTTTTAACACCTATGGTCTTTCTGCTAATTTAGATTATTGGATTACAGAAAAGGTTGTAGTACGATTGGAAGCGAGAACTTTTCAAAGCAAAGATGCACTATTTTGGAATCAAAGTGGAGCTTCTCATTCTAATACTTTTGTTAGTTCTGCTTTGGCAATTGCTTTGTAAATGTATATTGTATTCTTCTGTCTTACCTAACAATCGGCCATATTAACAGCTATTGCCAGTCCACCTTCTGAGGTTTCTTTGTATTTAGAGTTCATGTCTTTGGCAGTTTGCCACATGGTATCAATGACTTTATCTAAAGGGACTTTGGCATTTTTAGCATCGGTTTCTAAGGCCAATTCCGCTGCGTTGATGGCTTTAATAGCGCCCATCGTATTGCGTTCAATACACGGAATTTGAACCAAACCACCAATTGGGTCACAAGTTAAGCCCAAGTGGTGCTCCATCGCAATTTCTGCAGCCATCAATACTTGTGCAGGGGTTCCGCCCATTACTTCGCATAAAGCGCCCGCAGCCATAGCTGATGACACCCCAATTTCGGCTTGACACCCCCCCATCGCGGCCGAGATCGTGGCTCCTTTTTTGAAAATACTTCCAATTTCGCCTGCCACCATCAAGAATTGTTTGATTTGTTTTTCGTCGGCTTTGTGGTTTTCAATCACCATATAATACATCAATACGGCTGGTATCACTCCAGCACTTCCGTTGGTTGGTGCTGTTACCACGCGTCCCAAAGCAGCATTTACTTCATTTACCGCCAAAGCAAAACAGCTTACCCATTTTAGAATTTGTCGGAACTTCACTTCGGTTTTTCGTATGACTTCTAGCCATGCTTGTGGTGAATCATAATTGGACAGACCAATCAAATTTTGATGCATGTCGAAAGCTCTTCTTCGCACATTTAGACCTCCGGGTAAAATGCCTTCGGAATGACAACCAATGTACATGCATTCCAACATGGTGTGCCATATGCGCATTAATTCTTGGTTGACTTCGGTTTCAGAGCGCATTGAAATTTCATTGGCCCAAACTATTTCGGAAATACTTTTTTGGTGTTTTTGGGTATAATCGTATAATTCTGCAGCAGTAGCAATAGGATAGGGGAAGGCACATTTTATGGCGCTTTTCGTTTTTGCATTAGCCCTTTCCTCTTTAACTACAAATCCACCACCTATAGAATAAAACGTAGAACTGTATTCTTTTTGTTCTTTAAAATAAGCCGTAAACGTGAGTCCATTAGCATGAAAAGGTAAAAAATCTTTATGGAAGATGATATCATCTGCAATATGAAAAGGTATTTCTCTAGCATTAGCTAAATTGAGGACATGATGTTTTTCGATGTGCTGAATAATGGATTGGATGTTTTGAACGGGAATGGTTTCAGGATCTTGTCCGCTAAGACCTAACATAACGGCCAAATCAGTAGCGTGCCCTTTACCCGTTAAGGAAAGAGAACCATGCAAATCCACTTTGATTCTCACAATAGTTTCATGGGTATAGCTTTCTTGTAATTCGGTTAAGAATCGCTCGGCGGCGCGCCATGGTCCTAAAGTATGTGAACTAGAGGGGCCAACACCAATCTTTAACATGTCGAATACTGAAATACACTCTTCCATACGAATTGCAATTTTATTGTAGAACAAATATAGCGTAATCAATATGAAATTCGTAGTAATGAAGTGCAAATAAGGATAAAATTTATGAATTTGATTTTTATTGCTCCCTTTTTTATGAAAAATTGATACGATTGATGATGGTGTCAAATGATTGATTTTGGGTGTATCTTAACTCAAATTGGGTAGTTTTTAATAGATTAAGACGCCATAAGTTTTAAAAAAGTAATATATTTACTATGACTAATAAATCATTTTTTATGGAAATCGAAAACTCACAAGAAAGCAATCAGCGATTTAAAGATTTAACTGACATTCTCATCCGTTTGGGGATGTTGTCCTTAATAGTGTATTGGTGTTATTCGTTATTAAAACCGTTTATTTTATTGATTATCTGGGGTGTTGTAATAGCAGTAGCTTTGCATCCCACCTATTTAAAAGCAGTCAAAGTTTTTAAAGGCAAAAAAACACTTACGGTTGTAATCATTACTATTTTCCTGTTGAGCATTATTATTATTCCAAGTTTTCTGGTGGTCGAATCGCTTTATGAGGGAGTAAGTTTTTTAACAAATTCTTATCAATCTGGGCAACCTATCATACCTCCTCCAAATGAAGTAACTGCATCTTGGCCTAAATTTACTCAACCCATAATTGAGATATGGCAACATGCTTCTGATAATTTACAAGACACTTTAATGAAATATTCTGAGGAACTCACCACGGTAGGTTCTTGGTTGTTGTCCGCCTTTGCTGGGGTTGGCAAAGGAATTTTGCAATTCAATGCTTCGATCATCATTGCGGGTATTTTACTGGTCTTTTCTGAAGATTTAAAAGGAGTATCTAGTAGAATATTCAACAAATTGGTAGGCGACAAAGGAGATCATTTTGCTAGTGTTACTGTAGCCACCATACAAAATGTGGTAAAAGGCTTTCTAGGAGTGGCCATCATACAAGCGATTATGGCTGGAATTGGTTTTTTTGCTGCAGGAGTACCTTTTGCCGGGCTTTGGACTGTATTGTGTTTGGTTTTGGCTGTAATTCAAATTGGTATAGGTCCTGTAGCTATACCCGTTGCCATTTATATGTTTTCGGTTGCTGATAGTACCACTGCAATAGTATTATCCATTTGGTTAGTGATTACGATGCTTTCAGATAACATTTTAAAACCGATACTTTTAGGAAAGAACGCACCGGTTCCTATGCCTGTGGTGTTTTTGGGAGCAATTGGAGGCTTTATGTTGAGCGGTTTTTTAGGTTTGTTTTTAGGAGCGGTGATATTGACGATAGGATATAAGTTGTTTCTCACTTGGCTTGATTTGGAAAAAGTAGTTAGTGAAGAGTAAAGAATGAGGAGTGAATAGTGATTAGATAAAAACCATTACAATGACTGAAACGTTACTGTAATGGTTTTTGTTATTGTAGCCATCAATTTTTATTCTTCTAACAATGCTTTTTTGATTTCCTGTAATTCAGCTACTTTTTCTGGGCTGACTTTGGGGTATTCTAAGCCCATTTCGTCCAGCACACTGATGATGGCAGAGGCAATGACGATGCGTGCATACGATTTATCATCAGCAGGTACTACAAACCAAGGAGCATGCACCGTTGCTGTTTCATGAATGAGATCTTGATAGGCCTTCATATAATCATCCCAAAAGGCTCTTTCTTTGACATCGGAAGCGCTAAATTTCCAATTTTTTTCTTCGTCATCAATACGCTCAATGAATCGCTTTTTTTGTTCCTCTTTGGACACGTTCAGAAAAAACTTAACCACGATGGTACCATTGTGATTCAAATACTTTTCAAAATTTCGAATGTCTTCAAATCGCTCTTTCCATATGTTTTGAGTGATCAATTGTGGTGGAAGCTTTTGGTTGTTTAAAATACTTTCGTGTACACGTACAACTAAGACTTCTTCATAATAGGAACGATTGAAAATACCAATTCGCCCTCTTTCGGGCAAATGCTTTTGGCACCGCCACAAAAAATCATGATCCAAATCTTCGGAACTAGGGGCTTTGAAGGAAGAGACTTGGCAACCTTGTGGATTGACACCTGATAACACGTGCTTGATAGCGCCATCTTTTCCAGCAGCATCCATCGCCTGAAACACTAACAACAACGACCATTTGTCTTGTGCATACAACACTTCTTGCATGTTCGCCAAGGCTTCAACTCCTAATTTTAAAAATTTCTCCAATTTTTTCTTGCTCAAATCTACATCTATATTGGTATTAAAGTTCTCCAGTCGAAATGGAGTAGTACCATCTACTTTGAATTGACCCGAAAATTTTTTGGCTTTGGCCATTTTTTCTTTCGGACTTAGATTGGGTTCAACCTTTTTTTCTTTATTGGCTTTGTTTTTCTTTTCCATAGTTGCTATAGTTTAGATGCTTGTTAATTAGTGGGTTGTACAATAGCTTTTCCTATCAAATGTAAGTTATTAATTTGTAATTCGAAAATTTTGAACCCACACAAATTTGACTCTTCTACAAGACTTTTGGACTGATGCTTTTGTTGTTAGGTCAATACAATTCGTTTCCCTATTTTTGAAAAAATTTAACCCAAATTCTATGAAAAAATTATTAGTATCGATTTTTTTCACCACTACTTGTCTGCTACAAGCACAAGTCAAAAGTCCGTCTGACTTTATACCGGACTATGGTAAACAAATCACCTATTATCATCAAGTAGAGGACTATTTTAAACATTTAGTTGAAAAATCCCCCTATGTAAAACACCATCAATACGGACAAACCGCGGAGCATCGCAATTTGAATGTCTATTATATTTCGACGCCCGAAAACTTGCAAAATTTGGAAGCCATCCGTTTGCAAAATCTTGCAGCTATTGGTATGGCAGCAAAACCTGCGCAAACAGTTGACGATAAACTGATAGTGTGGTTGAGTTTCAATGTGCATGGCAACGAATGGGCGGGTACCGAAAGTGCGCTTACAGTAGCCTATGAACTGTGTAATCCAGAGAATAAAACCACCAAAGAGTGGTTGAAAAACACTATTATTATCTTAGACCCTTGCGTAAATCCAGATGGATATTCTCGCTATGGCAATTGGTTGCATCAAATTGGAAACAAACAACCGCATCCTGGACTTACTGATAGAGAACACATGGAAGAATGGCCTGGCGGACGCTACAATCATTACATTTTTGATTTGAATCGTGATTGGGCATGGCAAACGCAAAAAGAATCTCAACAACGCATTGCCTTATACAACCAATGGATGCCTCAAGTGCATACCGATGTGCACGAACAAGGCTATAATTCGCCTTATTTTTTTCCTCCTTCGGCTGAGCCTTTACACGAATTTATCGAACCGTATCAAAAAGACTTCCATGCTTTGCTAGGCAAAAACATCTCGGCTAAATTTGATGCACAAAATTGGATTTACAATACTAGCGAGCGTTTCGATTTGTTTTATCCGAGTTATGGCGATACCTATCCCACTTACAACGGTGCTGTAGGAATGACCATAGAACAAGGAGGTATTGGAGCGGGTAGGGCCGTTACCATGGAAAATGGGGTTACATTGACCATCAAAGATCGTATGACTCATCATGCCACCACAGTATTGACTATTGTAGAATCGGCTGCCTCACAAGCAACGGCTTTGTTAAAAGGTTTTAGAGGTTTTATGAATACTTCTAGAAAAAACATCAAAGGGAAGTATGCTACTTATGTGTTGAAAAACAATCCCAAATTGGAGCAATTGGCTGAATTGTTGCGAAAAAACAACATTGAATATGCTTATGCCGATGGCAAACAAAACGCTAGTGGTTTTCATTATCAAACCAAAAAAGAGAGCAGTTTTACCATCGAACCCAATGATATGATTGTAAAAGTGGATCAACAAAAAGCCGTTTTTACGCAAATATTATTTGAACCTAATCATAAATTGAACGATAGTTTATCCTATGATATCACTGCTTGGTCTTTGCCTTTGGCTTATGGTGTTGAGGGGTATGCGGTAAAACGTGCCCTTGGTATCAAAATTAAAAAAGAAATTGAAAAACCTACGGTAAGCCTTCCTCAATCGGTTTATGCTTTTCATATCCCATGGAATAACCGTACATCGGCACAAGTTTTAGCAACGCTGCATCAAAAAGGTATTAAAGTACGTATGGCTGTTAAGGCATCCGATTTTGGTACTACAAAAGTTCAACCTGGAGGACTTATCGTAAGCAAAGGCGATAATCCATCGGTAGTTGATTTTGAAAAAGTAGTAGGCGCATTGGTGGAAAAAAAATCAGACTATTCGGTGTTAACTACAGGCTATTCCAAGAATGCTAGAGATTTAGGAGGTGAGAATTTCCCTTTGTTACCAGCCCCAAAAGTATTATTACTATCTGGTAATGGGATAAATTCCACTGATTTTGGTGCTGCTTGGTTTTATTTAGAAGAAACCGTTGGTTACCCTGTAAGCGTTGTTGATGTAAACAAATTCAACCGTATTAAGTTTCACGAGTATACAACCTTAATCCTTCCTGATGGATCTTATAATTTCTCTGAAGAGCAACTCAATAAATTAAACCAATGGGTGAAAAATGGAGGGAAGATCATTGCTATGAATGGTGCTTTGGATCTGTTTGTTGGCAAGGAAGGTTATGCTTTGAATGCTTTTGCAACGGAAGAAGAAAAGGAAAAAGCAGAAAAAATGGCCAAAGAAAACGATTTGAAAAAACGTTTCTTGGATGCTGCCAATGAAGAACGTAGAGCCATGTCGGATCAAATACCTGGTGCTATTATTGAAAATGTTTTGGATGTCACCCATCCAATGGCGTTTGGATTAGGCAAACAGTATTTTAGCTTGAAAACTGACAACCGTTATTATGCTATGTTAAAAAATGCTTCTAATATTGCTTATGTTCCTAAAGGTTATAAAAGCTATGGTTTTGTTGGTCACGAAATTGGAAAGAAACTACCTGAAACGGTAAGTTTCGCCATTGATTACAAAGGTGCAGGAAAAGTGATTTATATGGTAGATAATCCTTTATTTCGTGCATTTTGGGAAAATGGTAACTTATTGTTTAGCAACGCTTTGTTTTTAGTTAATTAAAGTAGTTATTATCTGTTTGCTTTCAAAAAAAGGCTTATGAGAGCACCCCTTTCATAAGCCTTTTGCATTTGTTTTTAGGTAGCAGTACGATGCACACGCAAGAGAAAAATATCTAAAACGGATAACCAATTGCGAGATTAAAAATTAGATTGTCCTTACGCCAACTACTGTTTCCTAAACTAATTTTGTCAATCACCCAACGGTCACCTTCGGGTAAATAGGGTTTTCGTAGCGGAAAAGCAAAGTCGGTTCGCAATACTAAAAATGAAAAATCAAATCGCAATCCAACTCCTGTACCCACAGCAATTTCCTTATAAAAATTTTTAGAAAATTGAGCGCCAGGTTTGTTGGGATTGTTGTTGAGCAGCCAAATATTGCCAGCATCCAAAAAGGCAGCTCCTTTTACAAAACCAAACAAATTGGTGCGGTATTCGGTATTCATTTCGAGTTTTAAATCTCCAGATTGATCCGCCAAAAAGCCATTGGTTGTCGTGCCGTTATCAAAAAAACTTCCTGGTCCGATAGATCGTGCTCTAAAGGCTCTTATACTATTTGTACCTCCAATAAAAAATTGTTTGATAAAAGGCATTTCTTTTGAATTTCCAAAGGGTAAAGCCGTACCAACAAGGATGCGACTAGCCAATTCACTAGTTTTGCTTATCTTGTAAAAATGTCTGAATTCATTTTCCAATTTCACATATTGACTCAACGGAACACCAAAAACTTTTAAGGTATCGCCTTTGCTGGCATTGGCTCCTGCTATTAATCCGGTTACCGCAGCCGAAACATCGATAACACCGCGATAATAAAAGGTGTTTCTTTTGTTCTTTTGCATCGTATTAGAATAGGTAAACGAATAAGTGGGGCCAAAAATAAGTTGTTGTTCAATCACATTTTTTAAAGAGGGATTTTGCACAATGGCCATTTCATACAATTCGGATACATTTTGCGGACGGGCAAATACAATTTCCCCCACATTCAAGCTATGTTCTCGTTTTTCATCGGTACGCCATTGGTACCCAAATAAGGCTTTGAAGGTTTGTAAGCGGTACAACAATCGTCTGTCTTGAAACTCATATCCTAAGGTCGCCTTTGTTTTAGGAGTAAAACGACTGCTTTGTTGAAAGGCAATGGGTGAAATCAATCGAGGCCAAATGAGATGGGCTTCGGTTCCTAAGCGGTAGACGTTAAACCCGTTGTTTTGACCTGAAATTTGCACTTCGTATCCCCCAAATACAGAGATGCTTAATAATTCGGCAGCCCGAAAGGTATTGCGATTGCTCCAATTCAAATTGAGTTCGGTTCCGTTATAATTGGCCGAATTGCTTTTGGCAAGAAGTTCTACACTTAGTGATTTTTTTTCCAATGGCGATAAAAAATAATAAGCGTCCAATTGGTTTTTGGCTGAAATTGACGGGCGAAATTCATTTTTCACCAATTTGAAGGTACCTAAACTCACCAACCTACTCAAAGAAAGGTTGTGATCCGTTCGATTGTACACTTCACCCTTTTTGAAACGCAAGGCACGTTCGAAAAGAATAGGTTTGAAAAGATGGGTTGTATCGATAATGGTAACATCGGTCAGTGTATCATTCGCAGCAGAAAATTTAGCCACCGAATCCATTCCCATTCTATAATTAGGGTAGAGTAGCGTTTTCCCTATAGTATACACCATTTTTGCCTTGGCAGGAGTTTCCTCTTTTACTTTAATATACAAATCCACTTGATGGTTCCCATGGCTCGAATCGATTTGAACTTTGAGATACTCGGGGCTGAAATAATAATACCCTAGGTCTTTCAATCGTTGGTCAATGCGGATGCGTTCCTCTTTGATGGCATCAAGTTGATAAGTAGCGCCAACTTTTAAAAGACTTTGGGGTTGAGTTTGATAAATACTTCTTGATAATTGCGAAGTATCAGCAGGAAAATGTACTGATTGTATGCTGTAGACCTTGTTGGGAGTTACGGTATAAACAGCTTGAAGAGTCTTCCCTTTTTTTAGGGTGTCTACACTTGTTGTGCATTTAAAATACCCTTTGTTTTCCAAATAATTTTGCAACACCAATCGATTGTATTCCGTATCGAGCTTGTTGCTTAGTACCGGTGGCTCTCCTGCCTTGGTTCGCATCCAATGCCGAATGCCTTTTTCCTTTTTGGGAATTCCCGCCCAATTGTAAAGCGTTAATTTAGGATACCAACTCAACAACGATTGATTGGGTAGAGGACGTGTTAAGGCCTGCAATTCGGAAGTCAAGGCTTTGGTTTGCGATTTGTCTTTGCCTAACACTTTTACCTTGGCTCCCACATACAACAGTTCGCCCTCCTGAAGATACTTGGTAGGAGAACAACTCCACAAAAAGAAGCTGAATAGAACTACAAGGTTTTTGAACAATTTCATAGGTTTTCAGTTATAGGGTGTTGTGAGTTGTATAAAGGTTAAGGTTTACTATTACTTGTTTTACTGCTAAGACACTAAGGTCCAGTTTTACTTTCGGGACTTCTGGGTGATATTGCTATTTGGGTTAATTTTTACTTTTACTGAACAATTCTCTGAATTTATTGTAATCCATAGTAATGATGAATGAAACTCCGGTTTCTACAACTTCTCCTTGCAGGGCTACTTGGTATTTATTGATGCGATACCCACGAACTTTGTAGCGACCATCTTTGGTTATTTGATAATCGATACTCACATCTCCAGCTATATTGCTGGCTTTTTCATTGGCTTGTTGATTACCTTCTATACCAAAACTACTGCCTACGGTTACTTTCATTCTGTCATTGAAAAGTTTTTTAGAAATACCGATGTTCAAATCTGTTTTCTCTTCTTTTTTTCCGGTGGAGTAATCTTCTTTGTTTTGCAAATCGAAATTGAGATCTATTCCTTTGATCAAATCGCCTGCTAGACTGTTCAATTGATTGGATAAGATTTTACTCGCACTGCTTTTGGCCATAGCCGAAGCCGAGATACCTGATTCGCTAGACAAAGGGTTTTCCCCCATGAAATTGCCTAATACCAACAATGAAAATACTTGTTTGTTCATTTCGTTAGGATCGTCTCGGAGTTGGTCCAAACGGGCTTTGGTGGTGCTAATAATTTTTGAAGAAACCGAATTGTTCTCTGGCAATGCAATGTCAAAATTAATCTCGGGTTGCAAAATTCTACCGGTAATCTTCAATTGCGTTTCGAAAGGAATTTTTTCTTTAAAGGTATTGCGTTCGGCATCGGAGCTGCTTTTGATTTGATTTTCCACCAAATCGATAGGCGCAGTGTTGACCTTGTATAGGGCGGTAATGTTGATATCGGCACTCATAGGTTCTCCTTTCCACAAAATATAACTGCCTTTTTTAATGTCGAATTTACGTTTAATACCACTAAAGGTCATTTCATATACCCCTTCCTCCAATTCATATTTCCCGGTTAGGGTTGTTTTGCCCGAATCGTCAATGCCGCCATTTAAGTTGGCCGTCCCTTTGGCTTTTACAAAATCACCGGTTGCTTTATCGATAATTAAGGTCAATTCGGCTTCTTTATCCACAGTTATATCTACCGAGGCATTGATGCCTGTTACTTCGGTTTGATTTAAATTCTCCTCAGGCGTTATCGTTTTGGTGATTAAAGTTTGGTTGGGATCAATAAATTCTACAATCCCTTCTCTGTCAGCTATAGCAGGATCGGATTGTGGGACAATGATGGTGAATTTTGTAGCCTTGTTGACTTTGATAGCCCCTGCAATTTTCGGGTTTTGAGAGGTGCCTTTGATGGTCAGTTTATTGTCTAAATACAATTCTCCATAAAACAAATCATTGTCTTTGGCCGTTGCATTTATCGCTTTAAAATTATCCGCATTCAAAGACAAATCAAACCCAATTTTATTCAAATTGTTCATGTCAATGGGACCATCTAATACCAAATCATTTCCTTTTTCGTCTTTGATGGTAAAGGTGTCAAAAATGATTTTTCGGTCGGAAAATACAATGGCATCATTGATGGATTGGTAATAGGCATTGAGAAATTTTACTTTGAAACCTACATCATGAAATTGCATTTGACCCGTTACTATTGGAGTTTTCATTGGGCCTACGATGGTATAATTACCCGTCAAATACCCAGTACTTTGGGTCAATTGGCCCAGTGTATACGCTTGAATGCTTTTCATGTTCAATTGCTCAATGGCCAATACCATGTCTAGGTCATTTTGGGTAGCTGCATAGGTTCCGTCAAGATATACCTTAGTTTGGTCTCCATTAAGTCCAAGATACACTTGATATCTATCGCCTTGGGTGTTGGCTACTTTTAAAGCCCAATCGCCTAAGATTTCATTTTGGAATGAAAAGCCATCAATGCGAATATCTGAAGTGAAAAGGGGAGTAGTGGTCCAATTTTTAAGCTGCGCTTGTCCGTTAATGGTACCGCCCAATTTCCAATCCTCTTTTTCGACCAAATCGGTTAATGTATTGATAGCGAAATTGGTAAAGGCAATGCTAATCGGGGCGTTGGGAGTAAGGCTTTCGGATTGCAAACTCACGCTATTGCCTTGATTTTCAATTTTGACATTCGAAAATACAATCCCTTTTGACGAGAGCAGGATAGCATTGTCTTCGGGTAATTGCCATTTTTCATAATTTAAGAGTAAGCCTTCTGGATGCAAATGAATCAGGGTATTGGCTTTGGAAGTTGTGACTTGGCCTGACGTATGATACCTAGCTTGATTTTGGAGGTCTTTGATTAACAAATCGTAATCTAATTGATTTTTCGCTATTTTTCCAGTAAGTAAAGTAAAGGGCAAATGCATTTGCGGATACTGCAGGTCGTCAATTTCTAAACGATATTGTAAGGCTTGGTCTTGGGTGGTAAGGTCCAATGTCGCCTGAGTTAAGGTTTGATTACCATACACGATTTTAGGCAAGACCGCTTGCAATACCAAAGAATCCTTAACCGAAGAATAGTTCCCCGTTATTCGTATGGGTTGTAGTGTTTTTAATTCGGGTAGCAATTGACCGAAAAGAGGACTTTCTTTGGTAGTTACCTTAAGACGAAACTCTTGCGGTGGTGTTTTTACTCTTTTGAGTTGAAGGGCAGGGTTGTAATAACTGGCCCAAGTGTTTTGTAGTGCAGGGGCTAATTGACTCCATTGAAATTTTCCCGCAAGCGAAGCATCTAGAATACTAGAGGTCAGTTGTAGGGAAGTGGAGTCTGCACTACTTTTGGCTAATACCTGCAATGTATCAATGGTGTAAGTTCCTTTTTCATTGGTCACCTCTAATTGATTAGCCCAAAGCGAACCGTTTAGTCGATCCCAATCTAAGGATTGAAAATCGGCTTGTACATCACCACGTAATTTGAGCGGGCCCGCATGCAATCGCAATTGTTCTAAATCGATGGCTTCTATTCTAAGATGGGCTTTCCCATTTGGGACTTTCCCTTGTCCGTCGCCTTGCGCCGTTAATTGAAATTCTAAATTGGGGTCCTTCGAATAGAGTTGTGCAGCTATCATGCCTTTTTGGGAAGAGGCATTCCATTGCCAATTTTGGTAATTGTAGCCATTAAATCGTAATTGGGATATGTTTCCTGAGCCAGTAATTGTAGCTGTTTTGGGGTCAAAACCACTACCTTTAATTTGGGCTTTGGTAGATATTTTACCCAAACTTTTATTCTGCAACAAACCACCCAAATCGAATTGGAGCAATTCCGCTTGTGCTTGATAACGGGGGACGTTTTTTTGGCTTTGGTCTAAGGAGGCTTTTATTTTGGCATTGCCTAAACTGCTCTTCACCGAAAGATGGGTGGCGAGTTTTTCGAGGGAACCCGAAAGTTGGCCTTGAATATTGAGTTGTTTTGGAAGCGAAAGGTTTGTAGGAATACTGCCAGGAGGGGCCCATTGTGCAATGTCTTTGGCTGTGGTTTGCAACTTTTCAATGGTCAAATCGAATTGGGTTTTGTCTAGATGTGGCAAGCCTAACAAACGTCCACTGGCTTGAAGTTGGGTATTACCAATGCCACTGAGACTGAGTTGCTGCAACAGTAAATTATTGAGTGGTCCTTCTACAGTACTTTTAATAATCATTTTTCCTTTGGGGTTGTCTTTAAAAGGAGGGGTTTCGTTAAGCTGAGGAGCCAAGAGTAGTAGGTCAGAAAATCCAAATTCACTTTGCTTCATTTTGGCTTTAATTTTAACTGTTTCAGGATTTTTAGTTAAAGTAACACTTGAAGTATAGCTTAGTTCTAATTGTTGACGCAACTCGGAGTGAGGGGTTTTGAAGAAAAGGTTTTTGACATAGGCATTTTTGGGTCCGAAAAACATTTCGGCACGCCCTTCCTTAATGGAAAAGCCTGATTGTTCTTGGGCGGATAATTGGTTCAAAGTAGCTGCTATGGCGTCTGGACTATAGTACATATTGCTCAAGGCCAACTTGGAGTTTTTAAGTTGAATGTGGTGATAATCGAAGCCTTTGGACAATTTGGGATAGTTTTTGTCGTCGAATTGAAAAAACAATTCGGGTACCTCCAAAGTTTTGAGTTTGACTTCCCAACCCTTTGCTGTAGCAACAGGCGCTTCGGAAACGGGTGAGGTGGCGATAGTCGATTTTCCAATAGTCACAGCTCCTCTGAGGTTTTCAAATGCGGATTGCTGAATTACTACCAACTGATTGGCTAAATCAATCAATTCGAATTGGGTATACCAACGTCTGAAGGAGAGGTGGGTTTGGAGGTTTTGGGTAGACTCTTCGTAGTCTACTTGCACTCTACGGATATCGATTTCACCTAGATTCACTTTCCAAGGCTGAGTTGGAGGCGTAGTGATAGCCAAGGCATTGGGTGCTACTTTTTTTGGCGAAGTTTGTATCCTTTGCTGTACCCGAGTGGTGAGTCCCATTATGGTTATTTTGGGCAATTCAAGAGTTTGGTTTTCCAGATCAAAAGTTTTGAATTCCGTTGCCATGCGTTTTAGTTTAACCGAGACTTGCAATGGGTCTTTGGCATCGTCATAAGCGAGTCGAAGCGTGTCTACTTTAAAATTCCGCAGTACTATAGCCATAGCGGTGCCTCTGGTATCTTCGGGATTGGTCGAAGCAAAGGCTTTAGCGATATAATCAAAATTGAAAGTCCCTTGAGTGTTGCGATTGATTTTGGTAGTTATTCCTGTAAGTACAATGTCGTTGAGCGTGAGTTGGTTGTATAGTAAATCGGTCAAACTATAATCCACAAGTATTTGACGGGCAGCCAATAAGGTATCTTTGTTTTGGTCTTCCAAATAGAATCCTTTTATGCGAAGAGGTTGAAAAAATCCAAACGATATCGACTGTATCGTTACAGGCGTCTTGATTTTTTTTTGAAGATAGGCCACACCTTGCTCTTTGACCCATTGTTGCACAAAGGGTTGATGTAGCAACACCATCGACAGTACTAGTAAAAGTACTACCGAGGGTAAGAGTCGTCTAGTGATGGCTATAGTTTTGGATACAAAGGCTTTCAAACGCACAGAATTTACTATAAAAATAGGTTTTTTAAAGTTAAATAACAAGTGTGTAACTGTTTGAAAAATAGTTACTTTGAAAGATAAGTTATCCTATGGATAGTTTAGCAGATTCTTTCCGTAAATAGTTTGGCATGGGTTTACAGTTCCAAGTTCAGAAATTCTTCAACAATCGGGACATCAGCATCAGCCCAATCTAAATGCATAAGTTCTGATTTGTCTAGTAGTTTATAATCTTTATGTTCGGCTAAAACAATTTCTCCAGAGACATAATTTGATAGTAATGGAATCAAATTAATGGTAAAACTTCCATAATTATAAATACTATTTGATAATTGTCTTACAACTTCAATTTCGATATTGATTTCTTCTTTGACTTCTCTTTTAATACATTCAATTACATTTTCCCCTTCTTCTAATTTTCCACCGGGGAATTCCCATTTTAAAGGCAATTTCATTTGTTCACTTCTTTGAGTGACTAATATTTTGTCATTTATCTTTATGATTGCGCAAGTAACATTTATCATTATGTATTTTTTCTAAAAATAGCTAAACTTTTTGATTTGTCATTCGAAACTCAATGTATTGATGATTTTATTTTAAAAGTAACTTTATTTATTTACTTAAATTATCAAGATTAAATCAACTTGACAATGGAGTATGATCCATAAAGTACATCTACTTTCATAGAAGCATACTTCCCCAATTTTTTTGATGGATGCAAAAGTTGAAGTGCTGTTTGAAAGTTCATACGTTAAAAGAGAACTTTTGGAAGTGAAAGTTTGTATTTCGTATAAGGTTTCGAAAATTGGCTCTTAGGTATTTTATCTTTAGAATATAGGTTGATTTGAAACTTTAAAAGTTGTGTTTTAAAATAGAAAGTAAAATCAACTTATAAATAAATGGATATGACAATCTAAGAAAACTTCTTAAAAAAAGGTTTGTCGATGATTTGGTAAAGGGCGCCAAAGAGTAATAACCACAAAACCCCCATGAGCACATAGCCCCAAGTCCCTAGAGACCAGCTAAAGACAAACAACCAAGTGTCTATTTGGTAAACGGGATTGAAGGCTTGCCAATCATTGGTTGGCCCACCACTTGAGACCAAAAATACCATCACCGAAATACAATAAATAACCAACAGTGTTAATAGGGCAGTGCGGAGGATTTTGTTTCTTAACATGGCGTAGTGGTTTAGCTAGGGTGTGTGTTTGTAAATGTTAAAAAAAACATAATATCAAATTTAACATAATTTTATTAAAAACACAACTTGTTGCTAATAAATTGTAAATGAGTCTTTTAATGATTTAAAGTTGATTGATTATCTGAATATGGGTTTAGAATTTTCTTAAAGGAATTTAAGGTTTTAAAGTTTAAGGTTTTAAAGTTTAAGGTTTAAGGTTTAAAGTTTGTCCTTTCATAATTATGGTTTATGGTTTAAACGCAAGGGCGCAAAGATTTACGCTAGGAACGCCTTAGCGCCGTAGACAGTCTAGAAATTTCGTGAAAAGTACTGCCTCGAAATAGACTACAAATTATGCTGCTAACAGAAAATAGATTTGCATTATCAGATTGCCGCTAACGAAGCCCAAAGCGTCGGGTTTGAAAACCGTTACGCTTTTTCTTTTTCGAATCGATGCATCACTTCTTCGTAGTAAGCATAAGTGGTTTTGGCAATCGCAGCCCAGCTAAAGTGGTCTAAAACGCGTTGGCGACCGGCTTTTCCCATTTGGATGGCAAGTGATTCGTTTTCGAGTAAAAGGTTGACTTTGTCGGCAAAGGCTTTTTGAAAGGCTTCGGGATGGACAGGATTAAAATCGGCGCGGGAAACGGGGGTTAGCGGAATGAGATATCCGGTCTCTCCTTCGATTATGATTTCGGGGATGCCACCAACGGCACTACCTACAACAGGCGTTTCGCAAGACATGGCTTCGAGGTTGATTATACCAAAAGGTTCATAAAGTGAAGGACAAGCAAAAACACGTGCGTGACTGTAGAGTACACGGATTTTTTCTCTAGGAAGCATTTCAGATATAAGTACAACCCCATCGCGGGTGTTTTTTAATTCAGCAATGAGTTGTTCTGTTTCGGCAGCAATTTCGGGTGTATCAGGTGCTCCAGCACAAAGTACAATTTGACAGTCCTTCATAAAATATTGTGCAGCAGCAATAAGTTGTGCAATTCCTTTTTGTCGGGTAATACGTCCTACAAAGAGTACAAATGGCACTTGCGGGTCGATACCCAATTCGGTCAACAAATCCTCATCAAAAGTAGGTTGGTAAAAATCAGGATCAATGCCGTTATGAATCACGGTAACTTTTTCGGGGGCTACACCATAGGCTTCGATGACGTCGGCTTTCATTTGTTGACTTACAGCTATGACGCCATCGGCGGTAGCGTAGGCATGTTGTTCTAACCAACGGGATAAGAAATACCCGTTACCCAATTGTTCTACCTTCCACGGACGGTGGGTTTCGAGACTGTGTGTAGTTAAAATGAGTGGAATTTGCAACAGTTCGCGAGTAAACACCCCAGCTAAATGCGTATACCAAGTGTGACAATGCACTACATCGGCTTCAGGAGTGGCCTGTGCCATTTCGACGTTTTTGCTTAAATTATGAAACATCTTCAGGTGAGGCTGTGCGTTGTCTTCCATTTTGGTCAAACAAGAAGTAATACCTAACACATTCATAGTGTCTGTTGTTTCCGCTTGTGCTCCAAAACAACGGACTTCTACCTTTGCTAATTTGGCTAATTCTTGACTTAAAAAATCGATATGTACACCAGCACCACCATAAATATGAGGTGGGAATTCATTGCTATATAATGCTATTTTCATACTTGGTCTTTTGGTTATGAGAGCGTTTAACTATCAAAAGATTGGATTCCAATTCTCTAATGGAAAACACTTTTTCTATAGGTTTATAAAACTAGAAAAATAATATGAAAATGCCATTAGATTGAAGTAATATTTTTGGCAATAGAGAGCATAAAAAAAGCCGAAACTTACGTTTCGGCTTTTGAAGAGCGAAAGACGAGGCTCGAACTCGCGACAACCAGCTTGGAAGGCTGGAGCTCTACCAACTGAGCTACTTTCGCATTAATTAAAGGAAAAGAATTCCTTTTTGTGATGAACGTGTTAGTATTTTTACTAACTTAGAGCGAAAGACGAGGCTCGAACTCGCGACAACCAGCTTGGAAGGCTGGAGCTCTACCAACTGAGCTACTTTCGCATTATTGTGGTGCAAATATAGGCAAACATTTCATTTATTTGCAAATTTTTGAAGCAAAAAAAATGAAAAAAAATGCTATAAATTTGTAATTGATTTATAATTAAAAAGTTATCAATGTATATTTTTTGATCTCTTACGCGTGCTTAAAAGGTTATTCAGGCCTGAATCGACTTTTGGCAAACGTTTTTTGATAAACGAGACGGTTAAATACACTTTTGTTTTACTTTTTTTTGGTTATGAAAGCCATAAAGAGCATGACTTTTTTTGTATTCGAGTTAAATGGGTTGGTTGGTGAGCTTAATACATTTTAGTTTATGAATAAAAATTACCTATGGTTACTTTTATTGGTTGGTATAGCGTGCCAAAAACCCACTGGAGAAATAGCGCAAATTTTGAACACGCCTCGCCCTAAACCAATACCCACAATTACAGTAGATAGCGGCTCAATTGCTTTTGATAGCACTTTGGTATTGGCTTATCACAATCCCACACTTTTGACTTTTTATAGAGCTACAGGCTTTCAAACGGTATGGCAAAAAAAATCCTATCGAGACTATTTTTTACAGCACATCAAAAACGCAACTACAGAGGGATTAGATCCACAAGCGTACGATATCAATGCACTAGAAAAAATGGAATTGAAGCAACGCACGCTCTCTAATCAGGAACGTGTGACCTACGATATACTTTTAACGGCCAAAATTCAGTCTTTTTTAACGCATTTGCGTGTAGGGAAACTAGATCCCAAACAGTTGTATACCAATTGGGACATTCAAAAACCTGCTTTTGATGTCAATAGACTACTCGCTCAAGCTTTAAAAGAGCAACAAATCACCACTGTGGTAGCCGAAGCAACTCCAAAATCAGCGGTATATCAACAGCTAAAAGTAGCGTTACAAGTATTGGAAACTTTTCCCAATCGCACTTTTGAAAAATTAGTGTATGTGCGTACCCTAGTTCCCAAAGACACTAGTTTTCAAATGCGCACAATTAAAAAACGATTGTTGTATTGGAAAGACGCCAAGACTATAGATACACTCAAAAATTATTACAGTACAACCACTATTACGGCGGTAAAACAATTCCAAAAGCGACATGGTTTGACTCCTGATGGGATCATAGGCGAGGGGACACTCCATGCTTTAAGTTTTGATAAATTGGATCGGAAAAAACAAATTATTGCCAATATGGAACGCTGGCGTTGGTATGATTTGATTCCAGAACAAGATTATCTATT
Source organism: Flavobacterium riviphilum (assembly GCF_055231795.1). Taxonomy (NCBI): domain Bacteria; kingdom Pseudomonadati; phylum Bacteroidota; class Flavobacteriia; order Flavobacteriales; family Flavobacteriaceae; genus Flavobacterium; species Flavobacterium riviphilum. The sequence goes on along the minus strand of NZ_JBUYSY010000011.1, from coordinate 25,207 downwards.
GATTAATATTCCTGATTTTAAATTGATTGTAGTCGAAAATCGAGATACTGCAATCGTAAATAAAGTAGTTGTGGGTACCATCAAACGAAAAACACCGGTACTGTCCTCTTATTTACGTACAGTGGTACTCAACCCAACATGGACGATTCCACCAACAATATTGAGAGAAGATGTAGTGCCTGCAATGAAAAAAAACAGAAGGTACTTGGCTAATAAAGGGATTGTAATATACGATAGCAATAATCAAGTAGTATCGCCTTGGGCATGGAATGCTGCTACGCCCCATAATTATCGGTATGTACAAGGTCCTGGTCCCAATAATACCTTGGGCGAAATGAAAATATTATTTCCGAACCATCACAGTATCTACTTGCACGATACCAATCACAAAAATTTGTTCGGCCTGAATAATCGTTCCTTAAGTTCGGGCTGTATACGGGTTGAAAAACCGCTAGAATTGGCAGGATATCTCTTGAGACATTCCGAACATTGGCCCCAAGAAAAAATTGATTCTATTATTGCTACTCGGAAAACTCTAGATATCAAAATGGAAAAAAAATACCAGATACACATTTGGTATTGGACAGCTTGGTCCGAGAATGGGCAATTGATTTTTAGACGCGATTTATACGATTACGATCAAGAGCTCTACCGAAAATTAAGAAGTTAGTGGTTCTAATGTTTTCTCTACCGCTCTAGAAGGATGGTAAATAAATAATAAACTATTCTCTTTAATGGTGTTGATTATAGGGAGGGTCAGTTCTTGTGGTAAAGCAGGACAACCTAAACTTCTGCCCAATCGTTTGTGATTTCTGATAAACGAATCGGATACATAATCGGCTCCATGTATCACAATGGCTCTAGCGCGTGCGTTGTGGTTGATTCCTTTTTCTAAACCGTCTAACTTTAATGAAAGTCCGTGTTTTCCGCGGTAAACTTCTCCCGTGCTATAAAAACCAAGACTACTTTGATTCGATTCGTTTCTGTTGGAGAAATGGTTGGCGTATTCTTCACCTGTATTTTTACCGTGTGCTACTAAGGAATGAAATAAGATTTGATTGGTACTTAAATCAATTACCCAAAGTCGCTTCTTATTAGCCGATAAACTAAAGTCGATTAAAGTAAGTATGTCTTTCTTTACTATGCCTTGTTTTTTTAAGATTTGATACCCTTTTAGTGCCTGGGCAAAACTTTCCAATTTAGGCAATTCATATTCATTGGATTGCAAAGAATGATACAAAGAATCAATTTCCAATTCCTCGTTTGATAGCGAAGGTTTTTCGTTAGTATAGGCTATTGGAGTAGGTTTTACAACGGGTAAAGCACTGGCAGAAACGGTATGTAGTAATGAGAAAATTAGTGTAAAAAATAAACTGTAAATCATTGAAGTAAAGCAAGTTATAAGTGAGTTTGACGTTTGCAAATGTACGATATTTTAGTGTGAAAAATCAATAGAGGCATTTAAACGATTAAATTTAACTTTTTATCGGTAAAATGATAGTATGAATATTCTGAAACCTTACCACTTCGCTATTCAAATACCAGTTAACCATTAGTAATTTGTGTTTTTTTACTTCTTTAAAAATGTTCTAAAAAGATTTTTAATTTTAACACTAAAAGTCTTTTTTTCTTGTGTATTTCTGTAAACTAATTCACAAGCACTGTGCCAAACTTGTTGATAAAGAGTAATTTGTATTATTTTAGTAAAAAAATAGGGCAGGTTTGTAACATTCTCCATTGTTCCGCGTCTGTTACCTTAAACATGTTTTCAATGACAATTATGAAATGGGCTATTTTATTCGTTACATTTTTTGGAATAAGTTCTATTTATGGACAAAAAAAGACGTTACCAACCTATCGAATTCATGAATCCATAACTATAGATGGTCACAGCAATGAAGCCTCTTGGCAAACTGCAGCTGTAGCTACTGATTTTGTCATGTTTCAACCTGATAATGGAAAAGCAGTGCCTGTAGAAAAGCGTACCGAAGTTAAAGTAATCTATGATGATCATGCGGTATTTATCAATGCTAAAATGTACGATAATGAACCTCATAAAATTTTGAAGGAAATTGCCAAGCGAGACGATTTTGCTATAGCTGATTTCTTTGGTGTTTTTATTAACGGTTACAATGATGGGCAACAAAATTTTCAATTCTTTGTAAGTGCAGCAGATGGTCAGGCCGATTGTGTAGCGACAGATGTGAATGGCGAAGATTATTCCTGGGATGCCATTTGGCATAGCAAAGCCGTAATGACCGATTTTGGATGGGAAGTCGAAATGCGAATTCCCTATGCTGCTATACGTTTTCCTAAAACACCTGTACAAACTTGGGGTATTAATTTTTTTAGAGAGATTCGTAGGGATCGCCAAAAATATTCTTGGAATTTTATCGATGCCAAATTGGGTACTTTTACCCAACAAAATGGGATACTTCAAGGCATTGAAAATATTGACACCCCCATACGTCTGTTTCTTTTTCCATATGCGTCTTATTATGTAAATGCCAATGCACAGCAAAAAACCTTTGGTACCATTAAAGGGGGCTTGGATGTTAAATACGGAATAAACGATGCGTTTACCTTGGATGCTATCTTAATTCCAGATTTTGGACAAACACGTTTTGATGACACGATTTTGAATCTAGGACCTTTTGAACAACAGTTCAATGAAAATCGACCCTTTTTTACTGAAGGGACCGAATTGTTTAGCAAAGGGAATTTGTTGTATAGCCGAAGAATAGGTGGGAACCCAACAAGAAGACCTAAAAGAGAAGCCCATGAAATTGTTACTGAACAACCCAATACCGTTAATTTATTGAATGCCTTCAAAGTTTCGGGTCGCACTCAAAAAGGACTCGGGATAGGGGTACTTAATGCTGTAACCGAAAAAACAACCGCTACTCTTTTAGATACCATTTCCAAAACTTCGAGAGCAGAAGTGATAGAGCCATTAGCCAACTATAATGTATTGGTATTAGACCAGCGATTTCGAAAAAATTCCTCCCTCAGTTTTGTTAACACCAATGTCATGCGCAGTGGTGATTTTAGGGATGCCAATGTATCGGCTCTAATATGGGATTTAAACACCAAAGCCAATACGTATAACTTGTCAGGTGATTTTAAATACAGTCAAGTACACGCTGCTACGGTACAAAAAGGCTATGCCACACAACTAAATTTTGCCGAAACTTCAGGAAAATATCGTTACAGTTTTGGGGCTGATTTATTTAGTAAAGATTACAATATTAATGATTTAGGAATTAACTTTGAAACTAATTTTTATAGTTTTTACGGGAATGTAAATTATCGTATTTTGAATCCCACAAAGAAATTTAATGGCTTTCGTGTGAACTACAATACGTTCATTCAGTTCAACAAATCGACGGGACAGGTGCAAGGAAGTAGCATTAACCTGAACACTAATATCGACTCAAAAAAGAACAATTCCTATGGTTTTGGTATCAACGCTAATCCTTTTGAGCGTTATGATTATTATGAACCGCAATATACCGGTAGATTTGTTATTGTTCCTACTTCTATAGGGCTTTGGGCCTATTATTCACGTAATTACAACTATAAATTTGCTTTTGACATTAATCCTGAATATTTCAAAAGCGACGAACCTGGGAGAGAATTTATTGCCATTAATCTAAGCCCTCGATACCGTTTTAGTGATCATTTGGCTCTAGTTTACAATTTTAGTTATTCGAGAAGAAACAACAACAAAGGCTATATTGATAAATTATTTGATCCGATAAACGCTAATGCCGCTCCAGAAATCCTATTTGCCAATCGAAATGTGGTTACCTATGCCCACAATCTTTCGGCTAAATACTCGGTGAATAGTTTGCTTAACATTAATTTAGATGTACGACAATATTGGTCATATGCTGAAAACTTAGCTATCCTTTTATTAGCAAACAACGGAAGACTACAACCTTATACTGGTTATACTCAAAACAAAAATTCAAATTTTTACAGTTGGAATATGGATTTAAATTGTAGTTGGTGGTTTTCTCCTGGAAGTCAAGTATCTCTTTTGTACCGAAATAGTTCAGCTAATTTTGAACGCGAAATTGAAAAAGATTATAGTAACACGCTTCGTAATTTACTTTCTAATAACAAATTACAACATAGCTTATCTATTAGTGTACGCTATTTTATCGATTACAATCAGGCGAAGCATTGGTTCTCTAAAAGTTAAATTTTTAATAAAAAAAACTTCTTTTTATGAAAATTTATCCCCTATAACGATTGAAATTCTTATTCGGTTGACTTATCCCTTTTTCAAGATTTTAAAAATCTTTACCTTTGGTAAAAATAAAAATTATGAACAAGAAAGTTATCCTTATGATTCTTGACGGATGGGGTAAATCACCTGATCCTAAAGTATCTGCAATAGACAATGCCAATGTCCCTTTTATCAATAGTCTTTACGAAAAATACCCTAATGCTCAATTAAGAACCGATGGTTTAAACGTAGGTTTACCCGAAGGTCAAATGGGAAATAGTGAGGTTGGGCACATGAATTTAGGAGCAGGAAGAATTGTGTATCAAGATTTGGCAAAAATCAACTTAGCAGTAGCCAATCATACTTTAGCCAAAGAACCTGTTTTGATAGATGCCTTTACTTACGCTAAAGAAAATAATAAAAAAGTACATTTCTTAGGTTTGGTATCAGATGGAGGAGTACATTCCCACTCTTCTCACTTAAGAGGGTTAATCGAAGCTTCTCAAGCGTATGATTTACAAAAAGTATATGTACATGCGTTTACTGATGGGCGTGATGTTGATCCAAAATCAGGAAAACAATATATTCAAGATTTAGAAACTTTCATGGCTCCAACTACTGCAAAATTAGCTTCAGTTGTAGGTCGTTATTATGCGATGGACCGTGATAAACGTTGGGAACGTGTAAAATTAGCCTATGATTTAGTTGTTAATGGTACAGGAACTCCAACTCAAAATGCTGTAGCGGCTATTGAAGAGAGTTATGCTAAAGACGTGACCGATGAGTTTATCGCGCCTCTAGTAATGGTAGATGATGCTGGACAAGCCGTAGCTAAAATTGAAGAAGACGACGTGGTGATATTCTTTAACTTCCGTACTGATAGAGGAAGAGAGTTAACCGAAGCACTTTCTCAAACCGATTTTCATGAGCAAAACATGCACAAATTGAATTTGTATTATGTTACGCTTACCAATTATGACGAAACCTATGAAAACGTAAAAGTGGTGTATAATAAAGATAACATCACTGAAACTTTGGGAGAGGTTTTGGAAAAAGCAAATAAAAAACAAATTCGTATTGCTGAAACTGAAAAGTACCCACACGTTACCTTCTTTTTCTCTGGTGGAAGAGAAACACCATTTGAAGGAGAAACGCGTATTTTGAGAAATTCTCCAAAAGTAGCCACTTACGATTTGAAACCTGAGATGAGTGCTTATGAACTTAAAGATGCTTTGGTTCCTGAATTACAAAAAGGTGAAGTGGATTTTGTATGTTTGAATTTTGCCAATGGTGATATGGTTGGGCATACAGGAGTTATGAGTGCAGCCATCCAAGCTTGTGAAGCTGTTGATGCTTGTGTGAAAGAAGTAATTGAAGCGGCTTTAGCTAATGATTACACTACTATCGTAATTGCCGATCACGGAAATTGTGAAACCATGATCAATCCTGATGGCAGTCCAAATACTGCACATACCACTAATCCAGTGCCAATTATTTTAGTAGATAAAGAATTAAAACATATTAACGATGGAGTATTAGGAGATATTGCTCCTACGATTTTAGAATTAATAGGCGTTGCAAAACCTGAAGTAATGACCCGTCATTCTTTGTTGTAATCCTTTAAGAATAGCAAGCAAAAACCCCAAAATCATCATTGATTTTGGGGTTTGTTTTTTTAGAAAACAAGAAGCTTTTAGGAAAACATCTTCGAAATTTTCTCTGCTTTTTTACTTTCGCTATAATCGTAGAACCCTTCTCCCGATTTCACACCTAATTTTCCAGCGCGTACCATATTAACTATTAATGGGCAAGGGGCATATTTTGGGTTTTTAAACCCATCGTACATTACATTTAAGATAGCCAAACACACATCCAAACCAATAAAATCGGCCAATTGTAAGGGCCCCATAGGATGTCCCATACCCAATTTCATTACGGTATCAATTTCGTAAACACCGGCTACTTTGTTGTAGAGTGTTTCTATGGCTTCGTTGAGCATAGGCATCAAAATACGATTGGCAACAAAACCAGGATAATCGTTGACTTCAACTGGTACTTTACCTAATTTTTCGGATAACTTCATAACTAATGTAGTCACTTCATCTGATGTGTTGTATCCACGAATTACTTCTACCAATTTCATTATCGGCACGGGGTTCATAAAATGCATACCAATTACACGTTCGGGGTGACTTACCACCGCAGCAATTTGTGTGATTGAAATGGAAGAGGTATTGGTCGCCAAAATAGTGTTGTGGGAACAAACTTCATTCAATTGTTTGAAGATATTGAGTTTCAGCTCTACATTTTCTGTAGCTGCTTCAACGACTAAATCTACGCCAACTACACCGTCTTTAATATCGGTATAGGTAATTATATTGGTAATAGTTTTGACTTTATCTTCTTCGGTAATAGTACCTTTACTTATCATTCGGTCTAAATTGGCGGCGATAGTAGCCATGCCTTTATCAAGGGCTTTTTCCGAAACATCAATTAATTTTACCGTAAATCCGCTTTGTGCGAAGGTATGTGCGATTCCGTTGCCCATAGTTCCAGAACCTATAACCGCTATTGTTTTCATAAATTATTGTTTATTTATTGGTTTACACACATTATATCATCATTAGGTCTTTAGGCCAATGAATTCAAATGCTCTAAAAATCGTTAAATAGTTGGATTGAAATTGAAATATTTGTCTAAGTCTTCTTTAATGACTTCATATTCGTTGTCGTTGATAAATGTATTGGTATATAACCATAGATATCTTTCATATTGTATATTATAGGGAAGTACCGCATCTATAACAAAATACTTTCTTCGAAAATAGTCTTTTTGTTTGCTGTAAATTAATTTGATAAATTGATCGACTTCTGTAGCATTATCTTTGGTATAGATAAAATAGAACAGTTTAGATGCATCTAAATGCTTTTCATCATGTCCATCGAAAAAGAGCTTAAGAACTGCTAAAAATATAAGAGAAATTGTTAGTAATACAGTCTGCAGCAAAACATTACCAAGCTTAAAATATTCAATGATTACATAACTTAAAAATAAAGCATTTAATAGAAATGAAATCATACTAACTAAAAAGAAACGATCTTCCTTTGATTTGTTGACATAATGTGTTGTCTTTATTTCTTCTAAAGGAACATTATATTTTAATTTATGCTTGGAAGTATTTAAATCAACAAGAACTTCATCCTCAAGAATTTCAAAGGATTGTTTTTGGTTTCTGAATTTAATTTCTAATTTATTTTTCATTAAAAACGTACTACTTCTTAAAACAATCAATGATTTGATAGGCCACACGAAGTGCTTCCGTAGCTTGTTCTAAAGTAACAATTGGAGTGGTGTCATTATTGATGGCATCAGCAAAGGTATTCAATTCATCCAAAATGGCGTTGTTTTGTTCTACTTCTGGATTAGCAAAGTAGATTTGTTTTTTTATGCCTTCGGCGTTTTGAAGAATCATGTCGAAGTCACCCGGAACTTCTGGAGCTTCTTTCATTTTTACTACTTCGCATCTTTTTTCAAGAAAATCGACAGAGATATAGGCATCTTTTTGAAAGAAACGCGATTTACGCATATTTTTCATGGAAATTCGACTCGCAGTTAAATTGGCCACACACCCATTTTCGAATTCGATTCTAGCATTTGCAATATCTGGAGTTTCACTAATAACAGATACACCACTAGCGCTGACTTGTTTTACTTTAGATTGAACGACACTCAGTATGGCATCAATATCGTGTATCATCAAATCCAATACTACGGGCACATCTGTTCCTCTAGGGTTGAATTCGGCCAAACGGTGTGCTTCAATAAACATTGGATTTTCAATCATGTTTTTAGTAGCAATGAAAGCGGGATTGAATCGCTCAACATGTCCTACTTGACCTTTGACATTGTATTCTTTTGCAAGAGCGATGATCTCTAATGCTTCTTCAACGGTATTAGCAATGGGTTTTTCAATAAAAACGTGTTTTCCAGATTTAATGGCGACTTTGGCACATTTAAAATGCGATAACGTAGGAGTAACGATATCTACCACATCAACTGCATGAATTAGAGTAGCAATAGTTTTGAATTGTTTATACCCAAATTCTTTTTCTATTTTCTGTCCATTTTCAAGATTTTCGTCATAAAAACCAACTAATTCGTATTTGTCGGATTGTTGCAATAATCTTAAATGTATTTTTCCTAAGTGACCAGCACCTAAAACTCCAATTTTTAGCATAACAATGTTCTTTCTACAAAAATAACAAATTGTCGATAATTACCAATTTTTTGTACAGTGAAAACCCAATATCTTATAAAAGGAAATGCTTTTGATATTGCTATTTCTTTTGATTTGGAAATTGAAATTTTAGTTTAATTTTGCCCAAAAAATAATTCCAAACATTGAAAGATACTTCCAAACATCAAGGCCTTCGTAATCAGTTGGTAACCCTTTTAAAAGAAAAAGGCATACAAGATAAGAATGTATTAGATGCCATAAGTAAAATTCCAAGGCACTTATTTTTAAATTCTAGTTTTGAAAATTTTGCCTATCAGGACAAAGCTTTTCCTATAGATGCAGGGCAAACCATTTCACAGCCCTATACCGTAGCGTTTCAATCGGAATTGTTGCAAGTTAAAAAAGATGATAAAATTTTAGAAATTGGTACAGGTTCTGGTTATCAAACCGCAGTATTGTGCGCGTTAGGAGCAAAAGTATATACTGTTGAGCGTCAGAATGAATTGTTTAAAAAAACGAATGTCTTGTTCAAAAAACTTGGGATTCGGCCGAAACATTTATCTTTTGGCGATGGCTACAAAGGATTGCCCTTGCATGCCCCATTTGATAGTATAATTGTTACAGCAGGAGCACCCATCATTCCTAAAGCCTTAATGGCTCAATTAAAGATAGGTGGCCGATTAGTCATTCCATTAGGAGAAACGACCCAAATCATGACCCTTTTGATTCGGAAAAACGCCACTCAATTTGAAAAACATGAGTTTGGAGAATTTCGATTTGTACCATTGTTGGAAGATAAAAACTAAATTCTATCCAAAATTATCCATAAAAAAAAGACCATTTTCTGAGGGAAATGGTCTTTTTTTTATGAAATTTTTCAAATAACTAAGCTTTAGGCACATTGCCATCTTTCACCATTTGTTTGTATAAAGCGTTAAGAATTTCATCTACCGCAGTACCCACATCACTAAAATGTGAAGATCGAGTAGTACCAGTCCAAAGCAATTTATTTTTAACTAAGGAAAATATATTAGTTTCGACTCTATAATAGGTAGTTTCTTGATAATAACCTGGCGTATAAAAATTTGGAGCATACATGCCGTACCAATTTCCAAAACCATAGCCATATCTTCCAGTGTAAATCCCACCAAATCCACCATAATACATGGAGGTATTGGTTCCGGGTACATAGTTAGTTTCTTTGTCAGTACTTACTAATCGCATGGTTAACACCCCATCAAAATCCTCACTTTTTAAAAGTTCAAGTTTTTGATCTTGTGTTAGATTAGCCGTGTTTTCATTCAGGTATTGGAAAGAAGTTTTAAAAACAGGGTTTTTAGAGGCTATTCGATTTTCGACTGTTCTTCGAGTTGCTTCATCTTTGACTAGCGCTACCACTAGTACTTTTTTAAATTGTTCTTGAGTAAGGGTAGTTTCTGGGTCGCTCCAGCTGTTGACAATAGCCGTATTGCTTCCACAACTAAACAATACTAGGCTAGCAAAAAAAACAAAAATAACTCTCATAATCGTTGATTTTTAGTGATATACACTGTAAATTTAACGATTATTCGTATAAATTCCTTAAAATTTAAAAGGATTTTTTTAAACGATCCAAATCACGTTTGGTGTCTTGTTCTTTTAGAGATTCTCTTTTATCGTAGTTTTTCTTCCCTCTACACAATCCGATTTGTAATTTAGCTAAGCCTTTCTCGTTTGTGAACAACTTCAACGGAACGATGGTCAACCCTTTGGCTTGTACGCTTCTAGCTAAGCTTTTTAGTTCGCGTTTGTTCAATAACAATTTGCGTTCACTTCTAGCTTTATGATTGAATTGATTTCCAAAAGCATATTCTTCTATATAAGTATTAATCGCAAACAACTCATTTTTGGGGTTGAACTCGCAAAAACTTTCTGTGATGTTGGCTTTTCCAAGACGTATTGATTTGATCTCGGTACCCACTAGTACAATTCCAGCAGTATAGGTTTCGATTATTTCATAATCAAAACGCGCTCTTTTATTAAGTATGTTAACTGTTTTTTGCATAGGCCAGCAAATTTAGGGACAAAATACCGAAAGCACAATTCTTTTTATAAAATAGCCATACATTTGTAATATGGAAAAGAAACAATCAAAAGACCCACTGCATGGGGTGACCTTGCAAATGATATTAGAGCAACTGGTAGCTTATTACGGATTTGATACTTTGGGTGAATTAATACCGATTAAGTGTTTTACGTCAAATCCAAGTATAAAATCAAGTTTGACCTTTTTGAGAAAAACTGATTGGGCTAGAAAAAAGGTTGAAGAATTATACTTGCGTTCCTTACCTAAATTTTAGTTCAATTTATAACTTATCATCAGACCTCCGCGATACGGTAGCCATTCTCCACTTTTGTTCCAATTTTTGGCTTTCTCATAGCGCCCTGGTGTACCATCATTGTAGTAACCTTTATAAAATCCTTGATGCCAACCTCCACCCAAAAACGCTTCTAGATTTATTTTATCGGTAATTTTAAAGTTATACCCCACAGTTGCTCCTATGCGGTACCCAAATCCATCTTCATATAAGTTTGTATTCCAATAATTCCATTTTTGAAGCCTGTAAATATCTGGTCCAACATGTGCACCAAAATACCAACCCTTGTATTTTTCTTTAAAATGGTAGCGAACTTCTGGTGTAATGGTGCAAAATTGCATTGGATGATGGCTTGCAAAAGATTTCCAAAAGGAGGCCATAACATCAACACTAAAGGTTGTTTTGTTACCGATACTTGTTTCTATTCCAATATTTGGCACCCCAACCAGTGCCGTTACTCCATTCAGTTTTACATAGGTTTGACTAAAACTAGTAGTTGAGATAAATAGCAAAAGGAGTGTAATTGTATTCTTCATTGTAAAATTTTGATGCAAAGATAAATTTAATTTTGAGAAAATTCTGAAAATAATACCCTTTAAAGAAACAAGCTTGTAGTTTTTTACCGCATAGAAAAACAGATAACTACAAGCTTGCTATTTATTTAAAAAATATATTTGCCACCCAGATAAAAATTCCGTCCCGCAGCATTTATACCTGAAGCAAAAGTTCTGTATTGGGTATCCAACAGATTTTCAATGCCAGAAAAGAGGGTAAGATTATTTATGAGTTTGTAGGCTCCTTTCAGATTATAGGTTTGCCATGCAGGCATTCCGTTGGCTGGTGCATATTGTAAATTATCTTCGCCACTTGGTGAATACTCTTTTAATCTCTTTTTTCCATTGTATAAAATATAAGCATCTGCCATCCATTTATCCGCTTCATAACTTAATCCTGCTTTTCCATAAGTGGGCGCAATATGATCTAATGGAAATCTACCTGAATTATTCTGAACTCTACCATTGGTATAATTGAAGTTACCATAGCATAGCAATTTTGGAAGAAGATACCATTTGAAAGAAGTCGACAGTCCCACAATCTCGCCTTTCCCTTGATTTTGATTCGCGTAAATTTGACTTACTTGTCCTTCATAAATCATGCTATTTTGACCATTGAGTGTAAAAGGAGATGTGACAATGGCATCATACAAACGAGTATAAAAGAAGGTGCTTTCTAGTTGAAAGCGTTTGCCTTCCCAAAAGGTGATGCCCATATCAGCGGTTATGGATTGTTCCGGTTTTATGTTTTGGTTAGGAACAATCACTCTTCCGGGAACCGATTCGAAAATTTTAGCCAAATCATCGATATTAGGAACCCGAAAAGCAGAGGCTAAATTGAATACTAATTTCGCATTTTTACTGGGGTTATGGGCAATTCCAACGGCACCACTATAGGTGAAATTTTCTTGCTTTACCGTGGTGTAAGGAAGTTTGAAAAAATTTGTATCTGCTTCGCTATTCAATTGAGTAAAGCCGCCTCTAAAACTTGTATTGAAGGTTGTCAATTCCGTAATATCATTATTAAAATAAGCAAATGCTTCGGCTCTAAGTGTATTGTTTTTTCCATCAGGATATCGGGAATCTGTAACGGATTCGCCACCAGATAAGATGTTTTTACGAATTCCTTTGGAATGTAAATCATCATAGTAAAAGTCAGCACCATATACCAAATCGCCGTTCCCAATTTTAGTTTTAAAATCGGAAGTCAAAGCGTATACATTTACTTTTTCTATTCTAGAAGTTTGGTTGGCACTACCAAAGCTTCTGGTAATCCTGCTTTCTTCTACTTTTTGATAACTAGCATTCAAATTCAAAGTTGTAGAACCAAAAATGTCTTTTTTTACTAATTTATAAGCTGATAAAAAACGGTCTTGTGGGCCGTAATTCCAAACGGCCGATCTAAGTTTTCCAGAAGCATTTGTATCTGTCAAACGATCATACCTAGGAATGTCTGTTGTAGTAGAGTATTGAATATTCAATGCGTGTTTTGTAGATTCATTTTGCTTAAAAACTACTTTCTGCATAAAATCATATTGGGTATAGCCCGAAAATTTTTGAATGTATTTGTTAGGGTTAGCCACTTGTGTATCAATTCCGTTTTTGGTTTCTACATAGAATAGGCGTTCACCAAAGAAAGGGTTGTTACCATTTTTGTTTTTCCCCATTCTTAAATCTCCAAATTCATTATAAGAAAAAGAGGTTAGGCTCGCCCAACGACGGCCAGCATAATTAAAATCAAAATGTCCCGATTTGCCTTCGTTTACCGTGCTGTAGGAAGATAATACGTTTCCAGAAAACTTTTTATTGCCATTTTCTTCAAGCAAACGGGCGTTTTTGGTTTGCAAAAAAATTGCACCACCCATTGCATCGCTCCCATAAATAGTGGAAGAAGGGCCAAAGAGCACATCAATGTTTTCCAGCATATTTTTATCAACAGTGATGATATTTTGCAAATGCCCCGAACGATAAATAAGGTTGTTCATGCGAATACCATCAACTACTAACAAAATGCGACTAGATTCAAAACCTCTGATGATGGGGCTACCACCACCTTGTTGTGATTTTTGTACGGCTAATGTTCCTGAATTCGCTAGAGCATCAGCGCTAGTTTGAAAGTTTTGAAACTCGATTTGCTTTTTGGTCAGCGTTTCTACTTGTTGAGAAGTGTTTTTTTTGGGCAATACAAACCTTCTTGTACTTACCATTAATTCATTTAATTGTACAGTATTAAGACTGTCTTTTTTTGTTTGAGAATACCCCAAAATGGAGCATAGACAAGTTAACAAAGTAATTGTTTTCTTCATAGTTGCTTTGGTTTAATTTAATAAAAAAATCGATTTTAAAAAATTAAACTAGCAGGGTGGACGCAATAGTTTTTGGCTCAAAAGCCAAGTGCAGATATTTTTTTTATTCTTTATCGAATTTTTAGTAATGAAAAAATTAGGACTATTGTCCATTTTCCATTGGCTTGAAGTAGGTTCGTGTACGGATAAAAAATGCCCTTTTTTCTTGTGTGCAGGGATGGATTTTTGTTTTTGAAACGATTGTGTCAACAAAAGTCTAATTTCGTTTTCCAGTTCGTCTTTTACTACTTGGGCAACAACCCAATTCTTTTTGTAAGTTATTGACTTTACGTCATAATATATGCCATTAATTTGAAACTCTCTTTTATTGTCTTTTGCATTCCATTCTTTTGCCGTAAAATGAAGCCATTGAAATTTTTCCGTTTCGTTAAGCTGATTTTGGAAATGAATATGTTGCCATTCCTGTAATATAAGCATTGTAAAAGAAAAAAAAAGCCCCAAACAGTACATTACGACCATTGTGTACGTACTGAGAATCTTTGTATGCTTCTTTTTTGTTATCATTAATCACTAAATAGTATTAAGTTTAGAATATACAACAGAGTCAATAAACTTACCATCAAAATATTCATTTTCTTTAAAATGGGCTTCTTTAACGAAACCACACTTTTGCAAAGCCTTTTCTGAAGCCCCGTTATTAGGGTCGATTACAGCTTCAATAGAATGTAATTGCATTTGGTGAAAGCCATATTCTACCACCTTATTTATTGCTTCTGTTCCGTAGCCTTTTCCTTGAAAATCAGGAAGCATCATATAGCCAATTTCAGATCGGAAATGTTCGGGTTGAATTCGATAATGCCCAATATACCCAATAAACTCATCGTTTTCTTTTAACGTTATTGCCCAATTGATGCCATCATTACTGTTGATTTTTTCATCCATCATTGCAATTAAAAACAGGACTTCTTCCTGTGTAGTAATTATTGGTCTTGGAATGTATTTCATGGTTACTGGATTGGAGCGCAAGGCCAATAAACCCTTGGCATCAGACTCTTGAATTCTTCTCAAAAGCAAACGTTCGGTTTGTAAGACGGGAAAAGGGGTAAAAGTTACTTTCAACATCAACTTATAGTATTGTAATAGTGTAGTTAGATTGAAAAACAGCCTCTGGAGCCAGTCTTTGAATACCTTCTTTCTCCATCAATTTCCCTGAATTATTTGGAGTATCTGCATAACCAAACCATGGTTCTATACAAATAAAAGGCGCATTTACTGGAGTCCAAACGCCAAGATCTGGAAAATCAGTATAATCTACTTTGAGTATAGGTTGGTTTTCTTCTAAAATTGTTACAGCTTTTGAAGGTATATTTTTGAATACTAAAGCATCATTTTCAAACAATTGATAGTGAAGTCGTAACTTACCGTTATCTAGAGAAAGTTGTTCTGTTTGGTTCGAAATCAATCCCTCATCTAATAAATGATAGGTTAAAGTTGATGCAGTATCAAACTCTAATTGGTATTTTTCAAAAGGTAGAGACAAAGCAAAAGCAGGATGTCCACCAATGGAAAAAGGAAGTATCGTTTTATTCTTATTTATTACTTTGTAACCCAATACCAATGTGTTTTCCACCAAACTGTAGCTCAATTGCAATTCAAATTTTAAAGGGAAAAGTTTTAGCGTATTCGTATTACTCTCTAAGGCCAAAGTGACGCTAGTAGAGGATTGCTCCATTATAGTAAATGAAAGATCTCTAGCAAAACCATGACGAGGCAACTGGAATATTGTGCCTTCATATTCATATTGATTGTTTTTTAGTGTACCAACTATGGGGAATAAAATAGGGGAGTGTTTTCCCCAATATTGAGGATTTCCATTCCAGAGGTATTCTTTTCCTTCTTTATTTTTCAACGAAACCAATTCGGCTCCTTGATGTTGTATGGTAGCTGATAAATATGCATTAGATATATGAATTGTTGCCATGAGTGAAATTTAATATTTTAAGGGAATAAAGATATTGATTAAGAAGATATCATCGAAATTTTTATTTATGCAGCAATATCTTAAATAATATGATAGAAATAAAAAAATGTCTATGTAATTCATTTAATTTGTATTTCAACTAAAAACGATACACGATGTTCAAACGATTTTTCTTTGTTGGCATACTTTTCTTTAGTAGTCTTACTTTACTTTATGCACAGCAGCAATCAGGAGCAAAAGAAACTGAGTCAGTTTCAGTTTATGATTATCACGAGGCATTTGCTCCAAATTTTTATACCAAAAACGGCAGTCTAACGCGTTCAGCAAGTGGGCAACCCGGACCAGCCTATTGGCAAAATCGAGCGGATTATCAGCTAACCGCATTTTTGCAGGAACAAACGAATGAAGTGGTAGGAACAGCAAGCATTAACTATACAAACAATAGCCCAGATCCATTGTCTTTTTTATGGTTGAATTTAGAACAAAATTTGTTCAGACAGGATTCAAGAGGTACTGCTTTGGTTCCGCTTACAGGTAGTAGAAATGGAGGTCAGGGACAATTGTTTGATGCGGGTTTTAAAATAAAATCTGTAAAAGCGTCACTTGGAAAAAAGAAAACTGCCATCGATTTGAAATACATTATTACCGATACTCGTATGCAAGTATTTCTTCCTGAAGCACTTGCTTCCAAAGGAGGTAAGATAAAATTACACATTGAATTTTCTTTTATTGCCCCTAATGAAGGCTCTGATAGAATGGGGGTATTAACTACTCAAAACGGGAAAATTTTTACCATGGCGCAATGGTATCCTCGTATGTGTGTTTATGATGATATTAGAGGTTGGAACACGCAACCTTATCTAGGTGCCTCTGAGTTTTATTTAGAATATGGTGATTTTGATATTAAAATTACGGCTCCAGCCAATCATTTTGTGGTTTGTTCAGGAGAATTAATGAATCCTGCAGAAGTATATACAAATTCGCAATTTCAACGATACAAACAAGCATTACAAAGCGACAACACTGTAACCATCCGTTCTGCAGAAGAAGTTAAAGAAGCAGCCAAAAGTCGTACTATTAGCACGAAAACATGGCACTATTCTATTAAAAATGCACGTGATTTATCTTGGGCTTCATCGACAGCTTTTGTTTTAGATGGTGCCAAAATCAATTTGCCAAGTGGTAAAAAAGCCTTGGCCTTATCAGCCTATCCTATAGAATCTGCAGGTAACGAAGCATGGGGACATTCCACAGAGTACGTAAAAGGTGCTATTGAAAATTATTCCAAGAGATGGTTGGAATATCCTTATCCTGTAGCCACCAATGTTGCGGGTAATGAAGGAGGTATGGAGTATCCAGGAATTGTGTTTTGTAGTTGGGAATCCAAAGGGAAAGATTTATGGGGTGTAACCGATCATGAATTTGGTCATATTTGGTTTCCGATGATAGTGGGCTCAAACGAAAGGCTTTTTGCGTGGATGGATGAAGGTTTTAATACTTTTATCAATACCTTAAGTGGTGCTGAT
Source organism: Flavobacterium riviphilum (assembly GCF_055231795.1). Taxonomy (NCBI): domain Bacteria; kingdom Pseudomonadati; phylum Bacteroidota; class Flavobacteriia; order Flavobacteriales; family Flavobacteriaceae; genus Flavobacterium; species Flavobacterium riviphilum. The sequence continues at coordinate 8,012 of NZ_JBUYSY010000011.1, read as the reverse complement.
TTTAACAAAGGCGAATACAAAGACCAACCTTCTGATTTGCATGAGATAAGTGAGATGTTAACTCATCCAACACTAGAGCCCATTATGAGTTCTCCTGATAATATGAAAGAGAAAAACATAGGAACCCTTTGTTACTACAAACCAAGTGAAGGTTTGGTTATATTACGCGAACAGATTTTAGGGGCTGAGCGTTTTGATACTGCTTTTAAAACCTATATCGAGCGTTGGGCATACAAACATCCTACGCCTGATGATTTTTTTAGAACCATGGAGAATGTTGCAGGAGAAGATTTGAATTGGTTTTGGAGGTCTTGGTTTCAAAACAATTGGCGTATGGATCAAGGCATACATGCCGTAAAGTACATTAAAAATGATCCCAAGAACGGTAGTATTATTTCTATAGAAAATTTAGAAAAAATGCCCATGCCAATAGTTGTAGAAGTAAAAACTAAATCAGGTGCAAGCAGTCGAATGAAATTACCAGTTGAAATTTGGCAACGTAACAAAGATTGGTCTTTTAAGTTCCCTTCAACCGAAGAAATTGAAACCGTTACCTTAGATCCCGATCATGTTTTTCCGGATGCAAACCCTAGTAATAATGTTTGGAAATCCGGTCAAAGTTTGACCCTTGAGGATGTTATCATTGACAGTTATTTGGGGGTGTATACTACAAAAGAGGCCAATTTAAGCATCACACTTTCAGACCAAAACAATCAATTGCAAGTGGATATAAAAGGTTATCCTTCTTTTATTGCGGTGCCTGTTGTTAATGAAAAAGATATTTTTGAGTCGATTGAAGCAGGTGTTCGTTTTAAATTTAATGTTTTGAAAAATGGATTTGATTTAGTTTTTATGGATAATGGACAAACTATTCCCTTTACCAAAGAATAAATGAAACCAAAAATACCCCCAAAAAGCAATTGCTCTTTGGGGGTATTACTTACTGGCCTTTTTGAATTAATAATTAAAGTGCCGATATAATAAATTCACTTCTTCTATTCATTTGATGTTGGTCTTCGGTACAGTTTGATTGGTTTGTAGGCTCACAACCACAATCGTTTACCAATTGCGATTCACCGTATCCGCGACCTGTCAATCTCGATTTATCAATACCTTTAGCGATTAGCCATGCTATAGTTGATTTGGCTCTTCTTTCGGATAAGGCCATGTTGTATTTAGCGGTTTGTCTACAATCGGTATGAGAGCGAATATCAAGTTTCATCGTAGGATTACGCATTAAAACATCGTGTATTTTAGCTAGATCTATAGCAGCTTCTTTTCGAATATTCGATTTATCTAGATCAAAATAAATCATTTTAATTCCGAAACACTTCCCAAGATCATCGCCAACGGCAACTTTACAGATACTAGTTTCTAATTGAATGTTTAGCTTAGTTTCTCCAGAAGTATTGGGAATGGCAATTTTGACCTCTTTGGCTTTATAATCCGTTTTGATGGCTCTTACATAATAGTTTCTATCACACTCTACTACAAATTGATAATTGCCTCCAGCATCAGTGGTACCTTCACTTACCGTGTTGTATTGACTATCGAGTAAGGTCATTTTTGTTTCAGGCAAAGGAATACCAGTTTCAATATCTGTAACTACACCTGTTAATACTTGTTTGCATCTAGGTTTATAATTAAATTTGTATATATCATCAGAACCTATGCCTCCCTCACGGTTGGAGCTAAAAAAACCTTTATTCGTTTGACTATCTCTGTAGTATCCAAAATCATCTTTAGGAGAATTTACTTCGCCACCATCATTCTCAATTGTTCCAAAACTTCCGTCATTATTAATCTTGGTTGTAAAGATATCAAATCCACCAAGTCCAGGATGTCCGTCAGAAGAGAAATACAGTTCATTGTCTTTTGTAACAAAGGGGAAAGATTCACGTCCTTCCGTATTGATATCTTTTCCTAAATTGATAGGTTGGCCAAAGGTTCCATCAGGATGAATGGCTACTTTATAGAGGTCAGATTGACCAATACTTCCAGGTCTATCCGAAGCAAAATATAAAAGTTGTTCATCTGGGCTTAGCGCTGGGTGTGCTGTGCTAAAATTATCACTGTTGAATGGTAATTCTTTAATATCGGTCCAACGATTGTCTTTTAAAGTAGCTTTATAGATTTTCAACAACGTAGTTTTATTGGCATCTTTTCCTTTTTTTCCATCTAAATAATTGTTTCTAGTAAAAAAAACTGTAGCACCGTCTTTGGAAAAAACAGGAGTAGATTCATGAAATTTAGAGTTAATGTTCGAGTCAAATCGTTTTGGACTGTTTGGGTTCATTTCTGAATCGATGTTTGCAGCATACAAATTGGTAAAATGTTCCCCTGTCCAAGTATGAATTCGCTGACTCACTCCACCAGTATCTCTGGCTGAAGTAAATATCATTTGATTGTCTACTACGGTACTTCCATAATCCGAATACTTCGAATTAATTCCTGCATCTTCTATAGTATAACGACCAACGTTGGCTCTAATTTGAGATAAATAATTTGCATTGTTTTTAAATCGTTTGCTTCTACTGTCTTTTGAAGATTTTCCTTCAAACTTGTTTAGTAATGCATCGGCTTCTTTTTCTTTACCAATAGCTTTAAGTGATTGAGCATATCTATAGTAATATTCAGGTTCTAAATCTGGAGATAATTGATACAATTGCTCATACCAATGTGCTGCTTTATCATAATCTGAATTAAAATAATAAGCATTACCTAATTTTTGAAACATATCTGCCGATTGATACCCTTTTGCAGCAACCCTTTCATAGGTCTGTATGGCATCTACATAAGCATAGTTGTCGTATTTTTTATCAGCTGCAGCTATCTTCGCTTTTTGGGCATAATTGGTGCACCAAAAAAAGGAGGAGATAGCAAGACCAAGTAGTAACTGTTTTTTCATGATCTATTATTTTATTTTAATCATTCAATGTTTGTTATGTGCTTAGAATTTGTTGTTTTGATTGGGAATTTTATTCAGTATTTCAATAGACCTTTCTGTATCGCCTATTTGTTTCAAAGATTGAGCATACCTAAAGAAATATTCCGTTTCAAGTTCAGATGTCATTTTAAACAAAGCTTCGTAATACTTACTTGCTTTAGCAAAATTTTTCTCAAAAAAATAATAATCGGCTAAGTTTTGAAAAATGTCTTTTGAAGAAATTCCTTCATTGGCCATTCTTTCATAGGTTTCAATAGGGTAAATCGAAATCTTCTTTACTTCATAATAGGGGTGTATCGGTTTCGTTTTTTCTATTGAATTTGTATTTTTAATGGTTTGATCTACTGCATTATTCTCTATCACTGTATCTACATGATCTTTATTCTTAATCCTTTTTTTTTCTGTTATAACACGCTTGTTGTTCGGTCCAAGATCATGGGTAGGGATTAGCTTTTTATCAGAAACTATGTATGTTTCTTTAGTATTTCCAAAAGACATATTTATGTATTCCGTTACCTCATAAATAGTGATACTATCTCCAACTTTTTTATTATTGTTTTCCTCTTCATTTTGAAACAAAGAATTAGCCAACACCAAAAATGGATAAAAAACTAATGTGGTTACTATTTTAGATACACTGGTTTTCAAAACTAGAAAAATCTTGGAGTAACAATTTTAGCATTGTTCTTAAATAGTTCAAATCTCAAGAAAACTTCATGAGAACCTGAATTATAATTCTCTAAATTGGTGGTTTCAGCATCGTAGCCATACCCAATGAATAACCCATCGGTGACTTGAAAACCTACCATTGCACTCATTGCAGCACTCCATCGATATGCTACACCAACTACTACTCGTTCTATGAACATAAAATTAGCTGAAGCATCAAACTGAAGCGGGGCACCTTCTACCATTTTTGTTAATATCGCTGGCTTGAATTTAATGTCTTTGGTAAACTCAAATACATATCCAGCTATGAGGTAGTAATTAATTTTTTCTTTAAAAACCGCAATATCATTATCATCGTATCGATTGGTTTCGATAAAGTTTGGAACCGATAAACCTATATAGGCTTTATCAGAGTGAAAATAAATACCAGCTCCAATATTGGGGGTAAATACATTTCTAAGGTTTTGAAACTGTGGATCGCCTTGATCGGATGGATTTAATTTATTGATATCTAAATTAAATATATTAGCCGTTGCCTTAACTCCAAAAGAAAGTTTGAATGTATTTGAAGTAGGCACTGTATAAGATACATCCGCCGAAATGGTATTTTCATTGGTAGGCCCAATCCGATCATTGATAATGGATACTCCAAGTCCAAGTTTACTGTTACCTAAAGGAGTATTCAGAGATGCGGTATTGGTAATTGGAGCACCGTCAAGTCCTACCCATTGATTCCGATGTAAAGCCAAAATACTCATGGCACCTCTACTACCAGCATACGCAGGGTTTATGTTGATGGTATTGTACATATATTGAGTAAATTGCGAATCTTGTTGACTAAAACTAACAATACTAGATAACAGTGCTACTAGAGTGACTATTTTTGTTTTCATAACAATTGTATTTTAGAATTAAAACACATTAAATATAATAAATTGAATTCTATTATTTTGATAAATACAAATATCCGTCTTTACTATTATTCACCTGATTACCATTTGAATCATATGAAGTGTAGGATAAAATGTAATAATACGTTCCTGTTGGCAACCCAGAATTAGCACTAATTGTTGTTCTTCCTCTAGAAATACCATCGAAATAATTGGAGGTATTGTTGTAATTTTTGGTTTCAAATACTAAAACACCCCAACGATTGTATATTTCTATGTTGTTTTCAGGATAACATATTGTATCGTCAATATTGTCAATCATGAAAGTATCATTTAAACCATCTCCATTAGGTGAAAACGCATTGTGAACCACTATAGAACCACATCCTAATACTTTGCAATCAAAGTTCACATTCATATTTATAAAGACACTTCTTGGGCAATCACCATTGTCAATTCTGTATTCAAATTGATAATCACCTACTGCTAGTTCAAATGGGTTGAACTCACTTCCGTTTAGTCTATTTGTAGCACTAATGTCTATCCATCGGCCCCCTGTTGGGATATTAGCAGGGAGTAAGGCATTTAGATTAATAAGTGTTGGATCGGCATTACAAGCAAGGCTATTAACAGTAACAGAAGCAATAGGAGTGATGTCTATAGTTACTGTTGCTGTGTCGCAATCTGTTGGGAACAAATTATTACATATTTGATACGTAAATGTGTATTTTCCAACAGCAATACCATTTGAAACAGAGATGTTACCATTAGCATCGAATACAATATATGGATTTGCTCCTGTGAGTATTTTAAAAGTTACTTCTGACGTTTTCACAGCTGCTCCATTCAATAAATCATTACTCGAAATAACATTACCAATAATTCCAGTATTACTGCATTGAATCAAGCTATATTGATCATTGATAGCATCTAAACCAACATATGTTTTACAGTTTATACCAAAGTCAATGTCAAGATTTACTCTTTCTTGTTCTGTTAGTGTTGCAAAAAGAATGCTGTTAGTAGTGTTTCCACAGTCAATATAGGTTGAAGTTTTGCTAACTTTTGAATTGATTTCTTTATTCGCTTTAGAAGGTAATACTTTCACCAAACCAGTAGCTGCAATTTTTTCAGAGGCTGCTTGGAATAAAGTTTCTTTTTTGAATTCTATTCGGTATTCACCATATGCTCCAAAGTCTGGTCTTGTTCTCCAAAAACCTAAGATACCCATGGTCACGGATCGATTAAAATTGTTAGGACCAGTTATGAATATGTTAGGTACATTTGTTGAACCATTGCCAAAACCTGCGGCATTAAGTTCTCCGGTGTTTTGAACCCCTTCATAACTACCATCACCATTAAAGTCTATCCATTCCCATTTACTAAAGTCTATTGCACCATTACTGTCTGGAATGTTTTTCGTTACCACACCATCATTGTTGGCATCGAACCATTCGTCTTGTTTTCCATTATTATTCAAGTCATACCAAACAAAATCACCCAAAACTGGTAAATTTGTTTTTCCATAATCGAAATCTCTTTTTAAATAATTACAGGTTTCAACTTTAATAACTAAGAAACTAGGATTTACATTGAACAAACCTAAGGCACTATTTAAATTGGCATCTTGCACTTGAAGTACATATTCACCTGGTACCATACCATTGAATGCATAGGTACCATCAGCTTTGGTAATTACAAATAATGTTGACCCTTGAGTACCATTTATTGGGTTTAATGTCACTGGTACATTAGCTAATGGTGTGTTTGTATCGATGTTTGTAATTTTACCAAATACTTTAGTACTATTACAAATTACAGGTACAGTGACAGTAGCCGTGTCGCAATTTCCAGAATCTGCTTTTTCGCATATTTGATATACTAAGGTATAGGTTCCTGCAGGTGTACCTGCTTTAACATCTATACTTCCATCGGGGTTTAAAGTTAATGCTCCTGTAGGATCAGCTGTTACTACTGTTAATTCTACATCATTAGGATTCACAGGATCAGTATTTAATGTATCATTGTTGAAAACATTTAACACATTCAGATTACTATTTAATCCATTTACAGGACTTAAAGTATCGTCTACTGCATCAATTTTAAATCTTGGGCGAGAAGTACAAAATGGATCTGCTGGAGGATAAGCCACTGTTATAGTCACTTCTGGATTTAACGTAAAACTTATTTTCGCTTCAGGTCTGATGTTTTCAAATCCATCTGCACCTTCCATCCATTTATTATTAACCAATATCCAACCAGGCCAGTCTACACCATTACCATTTTGATCCACTGTAACACCAGGCCATAAAACTTGACCACTTAATGGTAAATCTGTCATAGTACTCACCACTTGATTTTTACTGTCTGTCCAAGTAAGTGTTAACCCATTCACTGGAGTAAAGTTTACTGCTGTTGCACTATATTTTAAATATGGTACATCATTGATACAAATAGCTTCTGCCGTAATATTCATCACCGGATTCACAATAGTAATTATTACTGTAGCTGTATCACAATTGGATGTATTTAATTTTTCGCAAATTTGATACTCTAATGTTAGTGTTCCCTCAGGAGCATTTGGTAACACATCTATACTTCCATCTGCATTTAATTGAAGATAAGGATTACTTGTTACAGTTGTAAGTACTACATCGTTAAGATTTAATGTTCCACCATTTAAAGTATCATTTGAAAACACATTCAATACTTTAGGAGTGATTTGATTTACCCCAACAATTGGTCCTGCTGAATCATTATTAGCATCTATTAGATTTGTTGCTTCATTTACTGTTTCGTCATCTTTGTCCTCAATTGGTTTTTTATTAGGATCTAATCCTAAAGCAATAGCTGTATTCAACACGAATCCTCTATTTAAATCTTCTTGAACAACAGTGTAGGTTTGCGTATATTCAACAACTCCATTAGGATCTAATTTTTCAACACTTGTATCTAGCCCTGTCAATGGATCTTTTACATTTACTTGATACAAGGTAACATTACCCGTATTTTTGACTATAATGGTATAATTAATAGTATCACCTACACGACTAAACGATTGTGTAGTAGTAGTTTTTATGACATCTATACCTGGTTTAGGCTCAAGTTCTGTTATGGTACAATCTGGACAATCATTTGATCTTGGACATCTTACACATGGTGTAGGATCAGATGAAGTATCCGTTACATTATTTCCTTTTGGATCTTTTGCAATAACCGTAGCTAAATTATAGATAACACCTTTGTTAACATCTTCTTGTGTAATCACATGTGTACCAGAGAAGGTAGTAGTATCTGAAGCACCTGGTGCTAAAGATGCAATTGGACCTCCTGTGATCGTAGCGTTGTTATCAGCCACTGTGATGTTGGTCAACGTTACATTACCAGTGTTTTTGATTACGAAATTGTAGCTTACAACGTCTCCCACATTGGTAATACCATCGTTGTTGCTGTCCACATAGGTACCGTCTTTTGTAATGTCGATGCTTGGTTTTTGATCCAATTCG